>JAFWIM010000022.1 GCA_017514845.1 Lachnospiraceae bacterium | reverse complement strand
GAGTGCAACCCCAACCACGAGACCATAACGCACATGGTCATAGAGGGTGACGCAATCGGTGAGAAAGCTGTCTGCTCAAACGGGAAACTTGTCTGGACTTCAGAGAAGAACGGGTTCATGAAACGCTGTGAGCCGTACATAACCAGGATCAAGGGTTCCGGCATGAGTATTGTGGAAGGAAAGCAGGTCTACTCTGAGGTGATCGGGCACGAAAAAAAGCTGGTCATCTGCGGTGCCGGACATGTATCCATGCCAATCATCCAGATAGGTCGTATGATCGGATTCTCCGTGACTGTCATTGAGGACCGCGAAATATTCGCCGATAACGCGCGGAGGCAGGGGGCGGATAATGTCATCTGTGATACATTTGCAAATGGTCTCGCCCAAATCCCAAGCGATGACGACACATATTTTGTCATCGTGACCCGCGCTCATCGCTGGGACCGTGAGTGCCTGCGGATCATCTCGGGGAAGCCGCACGCTTATGTAGGTATGATGGGCAGCAAAAGAAGGGTCAGCCTGGTCCTTAATGAACTCAGGAAGGAAGGCATTCCGGAGGAATTTCTGGGCAGCGTCTGTACACCGATCGGACTTAAGATCGGAGCAGAAACGCCGGAGGAGATCGCGGTCTCAGTTATGGCTCAGATAATAGAGATTAAGAATTGGGATAAGAGGGCATTCGCTTACCCGAGGGAGATGATGGACGCGATTCTTGGTCTTCATCACAGTGAGGCCGGCGGACTCAGGAAAGTTATGGCTACGATCATAAAACGAAAGGGATCTGCCCCCCGTGATGTCGGCACAAAGATGCTGATCATGGAGGACGGGACCTGCATCGGGACGATCGGCGGAGGCTATGCGGAAGCTGTTATCGCCGAAGAGGGCAGGAAGATGTTCAGGGAGGAGCCGCAGCCGAAGGTCCTCGAGGTAAGTCTTCATGCGGATCTTGCCGAAGAAGAGGGGATGATCTGCGGCGGAGAGCTTGAGGTGTTCATGGATCCTCTTTATTAGTCTGTGAAGCGCAGCAGATTACGACGTCCACAGGAGTTGCAGCACCGCATGAGAGTAGAAGCCCATGGCTTGTCTGAAGGAAGTCCTTAACATAATTACAGAGGTTGAATCATGACAGGAAAAATACTTGCTATATGCAGAAGCGATAAAAAAGGAACGCAGAAATATGAGATATCCGAAGCTCACCTGATCCCCGAATGGGGCATCGAGGGTGACGCCCACGCGGGCAAATGGCACCGCCAGGTCAGCCTTCTTTCCTTCGAGAAGATCGAGGAGTTCCGCGCGAAAGGTGCAAATGTCGCCTTCGGCGCCTTCGGTGAAAACCTCGTCCTTCAGGGTGTTGATCTCCGGAACGTTCCTGTCGGGACGATCATCCGGTGCGGCGACGCCGTCCTTCGCCTCACACAGATCGGCAAGGAGTGCCACGACCACTGCGCCATCTATCACAGTGTGGGGGATTGTATAATGCCTCGCGAGGGAGTATTTGCAGAAGTGCTCAAAGAGGGCGTGATAAAGCCGGGCGATGAGATGGAATTTCTGCCGCTCGATCCGGACAGACCGTTCACGGCCTGCGTCATAACGCTGTCCGACAGGGCATATGAAGGCACCTATGAGGATAAGAGCGGTCCGCTCATGGTCGAAATCCTGAAGGAGGCCGGCTATGAAATTGTCGAGTACATTCTTCTGCCGGATAATAAGAACAGGCTGAAGAGGGAGCTCATACGACTTGCCGATCAGCGGCAGGTGAATGTGATTTTCACAACAGGCGGGACCGGCTTTTCGGAGCGGGACATCACGCCGGAAGCCACACTCGAGGTCTGCGACCGCCATGCGCCGGGGATCGCGGAGGCCATGCGCTGGTATTCCCTCTCGATCACGCCCAAGGCAATGCTGAGCCGGCAGGCTTCAGGCATACGAAAGAAGACCCTCATCGTCAATATGCCGGGCAGCCCGAAAGCCGTGAAGGAGGACCTCGACTTCATTCTGAAGCCGCTGGCCCACGGGCTCGGGATATTGAGGGGGACAGATACGGATTGATTGACGCGCAATGGCATGTAGCGCAGTTGACCGTCGCAATCAGAACGAAGGCACAGCGGCAGGCGGCACATTTCGCCGTCGCAATCAGGATGCTTCGCTGCAATTGGCGGAGAACTGTAGATTATAAGCAGACTGTGTGACAGACTCACTATAAAAAGAGCAAGGAGAGAACAACTATGATACAGGATATTTACCCACACCAGCTCAAAAATGAATACCATCCGGAGAAAAAAGCACATCCGGACAGCCCTATTTTCGTATTTGAGGGCGCGGACGTGCTTATAAAGAACGATGAGCAGCTTGCCATTCCGAGACGCGGAGATTTTCCGGACGATGCGGAGGCCATCTTCCTCTTTCAGGTGGATGACGTCGACTATTATCTGCTGAAAATGAAACCCATTATAGTTCCGAACGGCTACCGCTTTGTCCCTGTCCGCCAGATCCGGGCGGTGGCGACAGAGCCGAAGGAGCTGATATTTGCAACCTACACCGCATGGCAGCTTGCGCACTGGTACAGAGACAATTATTTTTGCGGTACGTGCGGCAGCCGCACTGTCCTCTCAAAGACGGAGCGGGCGCTTGTCTGCCCGGAGTGCGGGAGGCTGATCTATCCGAGGATCATCCCCGCCGTCATTGTCGGCGTCACGAACGGCGATGAGATCGTGTTGACAAGATACGCCGACCGGCCCATCGCCTACAACGCGCTGGTCGCCGGGTTCATGGAGATCGGCGAGACCTTCGAGCAGACGGTCGAGCGCGAGGTCATGGAGGAGCTCGGCCTCAAGGTCAAGAATCTGCGCTACTACAAGTCACAGCCATGGTCGATCGTCGATGATATCCTGGCGGGATTTTACTGTGAGGTCGACGGCGATCCGACGATCCACCGCGATCCGCACGAGCTGAAGAGCGCCGTGTGGACCCGCCGCGAGGATATCGTGCTGCAGCCGGACGACTATTCGCTGACCAACGAGATGATGAGAGAGTTTAAGGAAGGGCGGCAGTAATCAATAACCGATAAGGCTGCCTGCGATCCAGCCTTTGTCGGAGCCGTCCGGAAGAGTCACCTCATACCAGACATAGCCGTCCTTTTTGAACGTGCGGGTGGCTCTGGTCTGCAGCTTTGTTCCATTGTAGACCTTAGCGATGATTTTGGCATCGATGCCGGGCGCGCGTCTGACATTTGCATAATTGGCTACGTCATTTTGCACTGTGCGCATAACTCAGCCGGAAACTTCCTGAAGTTCGTCAACATTGATTTTGTCCATCTCTGACATTGTTTGAATCTCCTCTCGGGTAAGTTTTTGTAAGATAACTGCGATGTGCGAAAGGTCTCGCAATTAACAAAATTCAATCTTTACACTATTATATACGAATTTATGCGGAGCAGGATCAGTAATTTTGATCTTCGGAGGGGGAATGCTTACCAGGGGCTGGCGCGACGCATGAACATCAAATTACACGAGGTAAATTAAGTTTGAAAAAGGCAGCACCGTTCCTGATACTACTTGCCGGAATTCTCTGGGGCAGCATGGGACTCTTTGTCCGCACTCTGAACGGGCGGGGGCTGGAATCTATGGGGATTGTCTCGCTGAGAGCGATCGTCACCGCAGTTTCCATGCTGATATTCCTGCTGATCTTCGACAGGAGGTACCTGCGGATAAAGATCCGTGATATCTGGTGCTTTTTTGGGACCGGTATTCTGAGCATCATATTTTTCAATTATTGCTATTTTTCGGCGATTACGCTGACGTCCATGTCAGTGGCAGCGGTGCTTTTGTACACCGCACCGGCCATTGTCATGGTCCTTTCCTACTTCCTGTTCAGGGAGAGCTTCACGGTAAAAAAGGTCATAGCGCTGGTCCTGACATTTGCAGGCTGTGTGCTTGTGACCGGTGTGATCGGAGAGACGGCCCCGGTCTCCGCAGCCGGAATCCTGACAGGTCTGGGAGCGGGGCTCGGATATGCTCTGTATTCCATTTTCAGCCGCTGCGCTTTGGAGAGAGGGTACCACTCGCTGACAATCACGTTTTATACGTTCCTGATTGCTGCAATCGCGAGTCTGTTCATGACAGATCCTGTCAGTGTCGTGTCGACAGCGGCGTCATCTCCGGGCATGCTGCTCTTTTCTGTTGCGTTCGGAGTCCTCTGCACGGTGGTTCCCTATCTGACATACACGCTGGGTCTCACCCAGGTGGAGAACTCACGCGCGTCGATCATCGCTTCGGTAGAGCCGGTGACTGCGACGGTCCTCGGAGCCATCCTGTTCCATGAACAGCTGACATTTACCGGAGTGCTGGGCATGGCGATGGTCATTGCAGCCCTGGTCATATGTGCGTAAAGAATTGTCGCAGTAATGATTCATAGCTGGATGTTCAGTCTGTAATACGGAACGAGCCGGGGGTGGGTTTGCCACCTCCGGCTCGTTCTTGTTAATTAGTTTTGAATTGTTTCAGAATCAGAACTCGTCACAATCATCGAAGTAATCATACTCGTCATAGTCGTCATAATCAAAATCTTCGTCGTGATCTGTGAAGTCATTGATCTGAATCACTTTCCAGCCGTTGTCTGTCATCTGGCCCTTGATCACTACTGTGATCTCGTCACCTTCGAGAACATAGTCTTCATAATATGTCTCAGCGCCGGCGACCAGAAGGGTGATGTTGCAACCATCGGCGCGGAGCTGCCATGTGTTGCCGTTCATAGCGGTTACAGTTCCTGTAACTGTCTGAATTGCATTTTCTTCAGCAGCTCTGCGTGCAGCTTCTTCTTCTGCAGCTCTCTGCTCGGCAGCCCTGCGTGCGGCTTCTTCTTCCGCAGCTCTCTGCTCGGCAGCTCTGCGTGCAGCTTCTTCTTCCGCAGCTCTCTTTTCAGCAGCTTTGCGTGCAGCTTCTTCCTCAGCAGCCTTCTTCTCGGCAGCTTCCTTAGCAGCCTTTCTCTCAGCAGCTTCCTTAGCAGCCTTCTTCTCAGCAGCTTCTCTTGCAGCCTTCTCCTCAGCGGCCTTCTTTTCAGCAGCTTCCTTAGCGGCCTTCTCTTCAGCAGCTTTCTTCTCAGCGGCTTCCTTAGCGGCCTTCTCTTCAGCAGCCTTCTTCTCTACAGCCTGCTTAGCAGCCTTCTCCTCAGCGGCCTTCTGCTCTATAGCCAGCTTAGCAGCCTTTTCTTCAGCGGCCTTTTTCTCGGCGGCAAGCTTGGCAGCCTTCTTCTCAGCGGCTTCCTTAGCAGCCTTCTCCTGTGCGGCTTTCCTCTCAGCAGCTTTCTGCTCTGCGAGCTTCTTAGCGGCTTCTTCCTCAGCCTTTGTCTCTTCTGCTTTGACTTCGGTTGTCTGTGCGGCGGCTATGTTGCTGGCCGGGAGTTTAGTTACAAAGTGTGATCCGATTGCTACAGCGCCGGCACCAAGGCTGGCGGAAAGTGCGATTGTAATGATTGTTGCTACGATTTTGTTCTTCATGGTTAATTCTCCTTTATTCAAAATGTTTGTGATTTGTCATTTTAGTGGGCTTTTGTTTGCCCTTACATGTGTATATACGAGGGATTGGTGGGGGAGGGCTAAAAGAATATAGAAAAAATAAATGTCAGAAATTATTGCCAACTTAACGAAATATTCAGCATATTACCTTTTTGACTTGTTGGTGGTTGCTTAATCAGACCAAAGGCAACTGAAGGCCTCGGTAAGCAGGATTTTGGTTGCCTCTGCCATTGATCTGATGAAACTGCCCAAGACCAAAGGCAACTGTGAACCCCGGTAAGAAGGATTTGAGTTGCTTCTGCATTTTGTGCGATGTAGATCATAGCTGCCATGGTAGAAAATTATGGAATTTCCCCGAAAAATGGTAGGATATTATGAAATTTATAAAAATCCATGGACAATGATTGATGAAAGTGATAATTAGAAACACACGCATATATGTAGTGAGAACAACTTCTTTGTTTCGGAATCCCATGGCCGGGCTGGAGACAGCAGGGAATCAGGAACTGAGAGCCAGTCAATGCGGATGTAAGCCACATCTTCTTGTTGCTACTTGTTGTAAGAGTGGTTTGATTGACTGGATTAATGTACAATGCTATATTTTAAGAAAGGATCGCAATGGGAAAAATCGATCAGCTCACGAATGAATATATGAGCGACAAGGCTCGCTTTGCGGATGTTTTCAATTTCTTTGTGTACGACGGCAGACAGGTTCTGGTTCCGGAATACTTGCATGAGCTCAGTACGGTAGAACAGGTCTTTCCATATGGGAAAGATGGGAAGACACACGAAGTGCAGCGTTTTCGCGATGTGTTAAAGAATGTCTGTGTCATGACAGATGAACAGGATCGGACTTATGTCTTGCTCGGAATAGAAAATCAAAGTTATATTCACTATGCCGCTCCGGTAAAAGACATGCTATATGATGCGATGAATTATGTCCGTCAGGCAGAAAGAATAGCTTCCGCTCACAGAAAAAGAAAAGACAGTACAACGTCATCTGAGTTTCTCAGCGGGTTTAATAAGGATGACAGGTTAAGACCGGTCATCACTTTGATGATCTACTGGTCAGATAAGGAATGGGACGGAAAGCTTTCGCTGCATGAAATCATTGATTTTTCGGATGAGAAGTTAAAATCATTTATCCCGGATTATCGGGTCAACCTGCTTAGTCCATCGAGGATTGATGATTTTGCAAAGTT
>JAFWIM010000229.1 GCA_017514845.1 Lachnospiraceae bacterium | reverse complement strand
AATGCGCAAAAGAAACCTACCTCTGACATGGGATACAAACCCGCGTCAGAGATTAAATGCCTCCGGCGGATCGCAGCCGCGCAATGATGAAGGTGCTTCGCACTTTGCGCGGCGCGGCAAGAACGCCGAGGCGTTCTTGATTCTATGAGGAGTTTACAATGGCAGATATGAAGATTTACGCGCTTGAGGTCGGAATGATCCGCACCAACTGCTATCTTATACTAAATGAGGAAAGCCGGGAGATGATTATTGTCGATCCGGGAGATGACGCGGATCACATTTGCAATAAGATCCGCGATCTGGACGGCAGACCTGCAGCCATCTTCCTCACCCACGGTCACTTTGACCACATTCTCGCGGTCAACAGCCTGAGGGATGCATACCCTGAGATCCGCGTCTACATCGGCGCAAAGGATGCGGCTATGCTGAAGGATGACAGCCTCAACTGTGACTGCTATGGCACCAGAATCACAGTCGAGCCGGATCATCTTGTCAGCGAGGGAACGGAGATCGATCTGGCAGGCTTTCACTGCACCGTCATGCACACGCCCGGCCACACAGCCGGCAGCGTATGTTACTACTATGAGGAGCAGGGCGTTCTCTTTGCGGGTGACACGCTGTTTTTCAGGAGCTACGGGAGAACAGATCTGCCCACGGGAAACAGCCGGGACATGGTGATGTCATTAACGCGCCTGCTCACAGAGCTGCCGGACGACGTCACAGTGCTCTGCGGTCATGACAGGAGCACAACGATCGGATATGAAAAGCGGGTAAAAGGATTTCAATGACGCACAGCTGGAGGGTTTATGAAGGTCGGTGTAAGACTGAGCAGAAATGACTTTATGTATGATATGCATTCGCTCGTGAAGGCGTTTTTTCCGGACGATGATGTCAGTATATATACGGAGGATGAGAAGGAAAAATGCAGCCTGCCGAAGGATCTTGAGTTTTTTGTCACCATACCCGACTATGAGGACAGAAAAGAGACAAAGGACCATCTGAAGCGCTCGCTCTATAGGACTCTCTGCGATTATACGGGTCATGAATTGCCCTGGGGGACACTGTCCGGCATTCGACCGACCAAGATTCCGATGAAGATGCTGGAAGAGGGCATGTCGGATACGCAGATCACAGACAGCATGATGGAGACATATCTTGTCTCGCGGGCCAAGGCTGAACTCGCACTTGAAGTCGCAAAGAATGAAAGGCGGCTTCTCGGGAACATCCCTACGGGCGGGGACAGCATGAGTCTTTATCTGCACGTTCCGTTCTGCCCGTCGATCTGCCTCTACTGCACGTTCTCCGCGTCCCCGGTGTCTCTGTGGCAGGATCGGATGGACGAGTATCTCAGCGCGGTCGAAAAAGAGCTCTATACGAACGTTCACTGTAAAGAGCTCCCGGAGACCGTTCTGCTGCCCGACCGCGGTCCGAAGAACCATATTAAAAAGCCTCTGCGGCGGTATGATCCGCCGGCAGAGAAGTTCCCGGCACCTGTCACTTTTTACGTCGGAGGAGGCACGCCGACAGCACTCACAGCGGATCAGCTGGACCGCCTTCTGACCGCGGCTGAAAATACATATGATCTTGCAAATTGTGCCGAGCGCACTGTCGAGGCCGGCCGCCCTGACTCAATAACCAGGGAGAAACTCGAAGTTCTAAAAGCCCACGGGATCAACCGCATCTCCGTCAATCCGCAGACTATGAACCAGAGGACTCTGGATCTCATCGGAAGGCATCACACTGCCCTGGATACGAAGAGGGCTTTCGCACTCGCCAGGGAAGTCGGGTTCGACAACATCAATATGGATATCATCCTCGGCCTGCCCGGGGAGGAACCGCAGGATGTCGAGTACACATTGCAGGAGATCGAAAAACTGGGTCCGGATTCTCTGACCATCCACTCACTTGCGGTCAAGCGGGCTTCAAGACTCACGAAAGCTCTGAAGGAAGCCCACAGATCCGGTGAGACGGAGGATATGAGCCGCTATGCTGGCCTTCAGTTCGTCAATTCCGAGACGATTATCAACATGGCTTATGCGTATGCGCGGCGTATGGGCATGTTCCCGTATTACCTATACCGTCAGAAGAATATGAAAGGCGGGCTGGAGAACACAGGCTTCGCGAAGCCCGGCAGAGAGTGCCTCTACAATATTCTGATCATGGAGGAGAAGCAGGAGATCCGCGCTTTCGGAGCTGGCGCGTCGTCCAAGACCATATCGCCGGACGGGCTTATTGAGCGGATCATAAACCCCAAGGATGTGAAGACCTACCTCGCCAGGATGGAAGCCGAATAATTCAGCCCGGCTGCCCGTGAGCTCGGGACCCGGCGCAAACACCATCTTCATCGAAAAGCAAGGACCTTCACTGTTAAAAAGGTATCGGCACTTTACATTAAAACTCTCAGATGGTATGATTTAAAGCTGGATGCCCGCGGCATAGCAGTTCTCAGTATCGTGGAAGACTATGGCTAAAATCGTAGATTATAATCTCACAGAGGAAATTGCACACGGAATATATGTGAGCCGCCTTGCGCGTGAGGTCGCGAGGGAACTTAATATGCCCAAAGAGCAGGAAGATCTCGTTGCGAAAGCCGGTCTTCTCCACGATATAGGTAAACTTCGGCTTGCCAACTACCTGTATTCGGACGTGAGACCGGGAAGCCCGCTTGTCGTCGAGGAGATGAAATATGTGCGCATGCACCCGGTGATCTCAGCCCAGACCCTCAAAAGCTATGGGGTGGGCGAGGATGTGTGCCGTATGATCCGCCATCACCATGAGAATTATGACGGCTCTGGCTATCCGGACGGACTGTCGGGCGAGAAGATTCCCATGGGAGCCAGAATCATCCGCGTGTGTGACGTGTACGCGGCCCTGACTTCTGACCGGCCCTACAGGAGCCGTTTTTCGGAGGAGGAGACGATGGCTCTGATGATCGAGGATATCAGCTGTTTTGATCTCCGCGTATTTCTGGCCTTTGAGCGGGTCGTGCACAGAGTCGGGACGTCCTACAAGGTCGATATCCCTGATTCGGACGAGGAGCTCTGTCCGGCACTCGCGGTCAGGAACAGGAGACCTTACGTGCGGTACGCGAGATGGAAGCCTTCATCCGGGCATGCGGAAATGTCCCCTGAGGGCGGGCAGAGCAAGACTACATAAAGAAAGAGGAACAATTATGGCACTTAAGAAAAAGCCGGTCAACGGCATGAAGGATATTCTTCCGTCCGAGATGGCGGTCCGCATGTATGTGACGGAGCTGATCCGCAAGACCTACGCGGAATTCGGTTTTTCATCGATCGAGACACCGGCGGTCGAGCACATCGGGAACCTGCTCTCCAAGCAGGGAGGAGAGAATGAAAAGCTGATCTTCAAGATCCTGAAGCGCGGTGAGAAACTTGACCTCTCCAAAGCTACAACAGAGGAAAACGTGACGGACAGCGGTCTGCGCTACGACCTGACCCTTCCGCTTTCAAGATATTACGCAAATCACATGAATGAGCTGCCGGCTCCGTTCAAAGCCCTGCAGATCGGCAGTGTATGGCGTGCAGACCGTCCGCAGAGAGGACGCTTCCGCCAGTTCACACAGTGCGACATCGATATCCTCGGCGATCCGTCCTATCTGGCTGAGATAGAACTCATTCTCGCGACGACGACAGTCCTTGGAAAACTCGATTTCCACAATTTTACGATCCGCATTAATGACAGAAAGATACTGAAGGCCATGGCCTCAAAGGCAGGCTTTGAGCCGGCGGATTACGGCAAGGTTTTTATCATCCTCGATAAGATGGATAAAATCGGACTTGAAGGCGTGAGAGAAGAGCTGCTCGAGAGTTATCCCGAGGAGAAGGTGACAACATACCTTGCCCAGTTCGACGAGAACGTCGACCCGGCAGTCCTCATGGAAGGCTCACCGCTTCCGGAAATCATCTCCGTAGTCGACAAGGTCAAAACGGCTGATTTCAGAGTCATGTTCGATCCGACCCTGGTCCGCGGAATGAGCTATTACACAGGCCCGATTTTTGAGATCGCTATGGATGAATTCGGCGGCTCCGTCGGCGGTGGCGGGCGATACGATGAGATGATCGGCAAGTTCACCGGCCATGACACACCGGCGGTAGGATTTTCCATCGGCTTCGAGCGCATTATTATGCTGCTCCTCGAGCGCGGATTTGAAGTTCCGGACGCAAAAGAAAAAGTTGCGTTCCTTATCGAAAAGAAGATGCCTTCCGAGAGGCTCGCTGATGTATTTGCGGAAGCTCAGAAGGAGAGGGATGCCGGAAAAGCTGTCTGGATCTCTATTATGAAGAAGAATAAGAAATTCCAGAAAGAACAGCTTGCGCAGGAAGGTTACACAGACATCAGAGAGTTTTTTGCTGAATAATTGGAGGATATAATGGCTGAATCAATGAAGGGTCTCGTACGCACTGCAAGATGCGGCGAGGTCACAGAGGATATGATCGGAAAACAGGTGACACTCATGGGATGGGTCGCAAAGAGCCGCAACAAGGGCGGAATCGTCTTTGTCGACCTGAGAGACCGCACCGGCATCATGCAGGTCATCTTTGAGGGAAATGAGAAGGCAGCTTCTCTGCACAGCGAGTACTGTATCGCGATCACAGGTACTGTGAGAAAGAGGGAAGGCGCTGCAAATGTGAATCTTAAGACAGGAACGATGGAAGTCGCTGGCGAGTCTCTGCGTATTCTGAGCGAATCGGAGACACCGCCGTTCCATGTTCTTGACGGTATTGACACGAGAGAAGATCTTCGTCTCCGCTATCGCTATCTTGATCTCCGCCGTCCGGAGCTTCAGAAGAAGATTATGTTCAGGAGCCGCCTTGTGGCGCTTGTCCATGAATTTATGAACGGAGAGGGCTTCCTCGACATCGAGACGCCGGATCTTATCGGCAGCACACCGGAAGGAGCCCGCGACTATCTCGTTCCCAGCCGTGTGCATCCGGGATGCTTCTATGCCCTGCCGCAGAGCCCGCAGATATTCAAGCAGCTGCTCATGTGCTCCGGCTATGACCGCTACTATCAGATAGCAAGATGCTTCCGCGACGAGGATCTCCGCGCTGATCGTCAGCCGGAATTTACACAGATCGACATGGAGCTCTCCTTCGTACAACAGGAAGACGTCATGGATGTCAACACCCGCCTGATCGCCTTTATTCTTGCCCGTCTGCCGAAAATTTACCGTGACCTCGGAATGGATGAGTCCCTCGCTGTCGCAGCGGAGAAGGCTGCAAATAAGGTCGCTGCCGAAGGCATTGAGAAAATGCCCTGGAAGCAGGCAATGGACCTCTACGGATCCGACAAGCCGGACCTTCGCTTTGGAATGCCGATTGTTGATGTCAGCGATGTCGTTAAGGACTGCGGCTTCGCTGTGTTCACCGGGGCACTTGCCTCCGGCGGCTTTGTCCGCGGCCTTAATGTAAAGGGTCAGGGCGGAATGGCAAGAAAGAAGATCGACAAGCTGACCGAGGTCGCGAAGACTTACGGTGCTAAGGGCATGGCCTATATCGCGATCAAGGACAACGGCGAAGTCAAGTCTTCCTTCAGCAAGTTCATGACGGAGGACGAGATGAAGAATCTGATCGCCGCTATGGACGGCGAGAACGGTGACCTGCTTCTGTTCGCAGCCGACAAGTACAAGGTCGTCTGCGCCGCGCTCGGCGCTCTGCGTCTCGAACTCGGAAAGCAGCTGGGGCTCTACGACGAGCGCGAGCTTAGATTTGTATGGATCACCGAGTTCCCGCTTCTTGAGTGGTCGGATGAAGAGGGACGCTATATGGCCATGCATCATCCGTTCACGATGCCGGTCCTTTCTGACTGGGAGCATGTGGACGAGGATCCGGGCTCTGTCCGCGCGGAAGCGTACGATATCGTCTTAAACGGCACGGAACTCGGAGGCGGCAGCGTTCGAATTCATATCGATGAGGTGCAGGAGAAGATGTTCGAAGTCCTCGGCTTCACGAAGGAGAGGGCGGAGGAGCAGTTCGGCTTCCTTCTCACGGCATTCAAGTACGGTGTTCCGCCTCATGCGGGACTTGCCTACGGTCTCGACCGCATGGCAATGATCTTCACCGGTTCCGACTCGATCCGCGACGTCATCGCGTTCCCGAAGGTCAAGGATGCGTCCGATCTCATGATCAAGGCTCCGGGCAATGTCGATGAGAAGCAGCTCAGGGAGCTCTCCATTGAGGTAGTCCTTCCTGAAAAAACTGAATAAGAATACCGGTCTTATAAGGCTGCCGCGCTGCGGCGGCCTTTTTTTCATGCGGAAAGCCTCAAAATGTGAAAAACAGTTGTATATTTTGAGTGGCTTTGACTTTGCAACGATAAAAAAGTGTGCTATCATAACAAAGATTATGTAATACTATTGTATGGGGCAAATGCTGCCTGGAGAATGTAGAGGGCGTTTGAATGGCTAATGATCCACAGATCAACGACAATGTCAGTCCGGATATGACAAGTCCGGATCCGACAGCCGGCACAAAACAGCCCGGAAGGGCTGGCGGTAAGCACACCGGCAGAAAAAAAGACGAATATTTCGACTATCATGACGCGATGATACAGATCGAAATGATTTTCCAGAGCCATATCCTGTCCTACGGCTTCAAGGAATATTCAATAGAGAATTTTGTAGACAAGAAGTATTTTTATTCCTGGAAGGGGAAGGAAGGCTGCTCGGACACAGACGCAATGAGGCAGGGTCTTAATATTGACGGTATTCTGGCAAAACCGGATCCGACAAAGAACGAGATCCTGACATATCTGCAGTACACACTGAATATTGCTGAGCTGTGCCGAAGAAACTTTAATGCGGATGAGACCCGCGGATATGATTTTGACCTCAGGAATTATACGGTCCTTTTGTCAAGGATCAGAGAACTGCTGGCAAGGCTGAAATACGATGTCAAGTACATTTCCGATAAGGAAGTCATCTATCTGGTGACCAAGGACGTCGCAATGGACGCTGTCGCCGAGACATCGCAGGATCCCGCAATCGACGCGATCATCGAGTACAACAGTTACTCGGTATCCGGGAACCTTGAGCGGAAGAAGAGCATTCTGAACGCGATGGGGGATACGATCGAGAGTTATACGGACAACAGGAGTCCGGGTAATGTGAGGCTCTTCAGCAACATCGAGTTCATGCTCTACAACTTCAACATTCGCAATAACAATATGGATGGAGATGATAAAGTAGATCATGTGGCAGCGATGTCGAAAGAGGAGCTGGAAGCCTGGTACGATGAGACCTATCAGCTTATGCTCCTTCGGATTCTTCAGCACAACAACGAGGACCGCATGAAGCGCATCGATGCAGTGCAGGAGGCATGTGAGGCCACATCCGTCGAGGATGTCAAGAGGACGCTCGATGAGGAGGGAGAGGACAGGGTCGTCTCCAACCGAAGGAAAGAAGATCTTGAATTCGTAGCCCGAAATGTCGCCGAGGCGGCAGCGATCGCCAGAGGAGGCACCGAGGAGATATCCGAGATCGGGCAGGATGTTTCCGACAAGCTCGAGGAGGATATCAAGGAAGCTCAGAAAAAGAGCGCGATGTCAGCCAGGGCTGAAGCGGAGAGCAGGAAAGCGGAGGTCTACCCGGAGCCCGTGGCGGATGCCGTGGCCAGGGAGGTGACGACAGTCCCGGAGGAGCCGGAGAAAGTAAGACCTTCCAAGAAGGAGGCATACACGCCCAGCTTCAGGGATGTATCCGACACAGCCTCATCGGCTGTCAGCCACACGGAGGACAACTCTGCCGGCTTCGTCAGAGATCACAACCGCGCCGAGTCTTTGGACTATGACGAGGACGATGAGGATATAGATGACGAAGATGAAGACGATGACCTGGGCGGTGATAAGCCCAGAAAGCATGTCGGTTTTATGATCTTCGGCACGATAGCCGCGATCCTCGCAGTGCTCTTCATCGCCGGATTCGTGGTCATGCACACATATTACAACAGGGCTAACTTTATTGCCGACACGCAGATCGCTGAGAACACTGATAACCTCGCGCTGGCCGCTACAGTCGAAGATACAGGGCTCACAGCCGAGGACGAGAGCGCGCTGACAGAGACAGTCACGGCGCAGATCGAGGCAGCCGATGTCGACATGGTCGGTGGAAAAGATGTCTACAATCTTCTTCTCGTAGGAGTTGACCGCAGGGATTCCAGCTGGTACGGCAATGCCGACTGCAATATCCTGCTCTCGTTCAACCGGACAAAGAAGACGATCACAATGATGTCTTTCATGCGCGATCTCTATGCTGAGATCCCCGGCCACGGAATTAAAAAGCTCAACGCTGCCTGCGCGTATGGAGGGTGCCCGCTTCTCGTGACCACGATTGAGAACAATTATAAGATCCCGATCGACAATTATGCGTGGGTCGACTTTAACGGAATGATACAGATCATCGACCTCCTCGGAGGCGTCGATCTTCGGATCTCCGATGCCGAGATGCAGGCTGCCAACGGCTATATCAGCGAGATGGCACGGCTCAACGGCGAAGACCCGCAGCAGCACTTCCTGCTCACGAGCGGCGATGTCCACATGAGCGGCTATCAGGCCGTGGGCTATGCAAGGATACGAAGCGTCGGAAATTCCGATTTCGGAAGGACAGAGCGCCAGAGAGTCATTCTTGCCCAGATCATCGGCAAGATCGGCAGCGCAAGCACAAAGGAGAAAGCGTCGATCATACGGAAAATCCTTCCGTACGT
The DNA here is from genome assembly GCA_017514845.1 of Lachnospiraceae bacterium. Taxonomy (GTDB): domain Bacteria; phylum Bacillota; class Clostridia; order Lachnospirales; family Lachnospiraceae; genus Chordicoccus. The sequence goes on along the minus strand of JAFWIM010000229.1, from coordinate 26,459 downwards.
CACACACAATATTCCGGAGTCCAGAATATTCGGCTCTGTTCCGACGATCATCAGCCTTACAGACTATAAGCTTCAGAGCGCGAGAATTCCGTTTGACGGTCTGTTCACGATCGATCATGAGATTCTGGTACCGGATTTTGCGACAACACTCCCGATCATCGAGGATATTCTCTACGGTGACGGAAGTTCCGCTTACACCGATAAGGTAAATGCGACAAGCTTCCTGCCGACAGTAACGGATTCCGGTGCTGTGGCGGCAGTCGATACCTCATCCGGCACGGAGTCAGGTGCTTTGGAGAGCGCGACAGATTCCGCTGCGGCTTCCGTTGGAACAGCTGAGTCCGGCGAGACAGTTGAGTCCGGACAGACGGCTGAGTCCACGGGAACAACAACCGCACCGACTATTGAGATTGAAGATCCCTGGGACTGGGTAGGCGCTGCATAATATTATATGATTTATTTAAAGATGGCAGACATTCGCGAGAATGCTGCCATCTTTTGCCGTACAGAGCCGGCATGAAGGAAGCGCAGCGGAAATTTGCTCTTCCTTATTTAGCCCAATGCTAGTATAATCATAATAATTATCGACTATTTTTAGGGCAGGCAGAACAATTATGGGAGCATCTTCAGAGAAGAAACTGAATATTCTGCTCGCGTCCACAAAAGTGAGGGCAGGAGGCGAAGCTGTGCATGTGTACACGCTTGCCAGGGAGCTCACTATGATGGGGCACTGTGTCTATCTGCTTACTTCGGCAGAACATGGCGGAATGTGCGCTGAACTGCTCAAAGGCCGGATATTTGTCGCGCCGATCAGCGACCATAATCCTGCTGCCCAGATGCGCTGCATTGCCGTCATCAGGAAAATAGTGAAGGAACACAGATTTGATATCATCCACTGCCACGGGAGAGACAGCGCGTTTTATGTCAAATGCGCGGGCGTCCGGGTGCCGTGTGTATTCACCTGCCACTCGCTCTCCCTGAAGACAGATGTTTTCCACCGCGCGCTGGCCGGCAACGCTGCCATGAATATCGCTGTGTCCGGCGCGTCCAAAAAGTTCATGATGGAAGGGCTGCATATTCCGGAGGAAAAAATCCGCGTCGTACCTAACGGGGTCGATCCGTCAGCGCTTCTCTCCCTCACCGAAGAGGAAAAGGCTGTACTTCAGCAGAGGTTTTTCATTGCCCCGGGCAGCCGCGTCGCGTGTATACACGGGCGTTTTGATCCGAGGAAGAACCATGTTGTCATCGGAAAAGCCCTGGCTGCGCTTTCACCGGAAAAGAGGAAAAGGCTCGTCATTCTGTGCTCCGGCAGCCGTGAAGTGTCGTTCTATAATACTCTGGTCGGGGAGCTCAGAAAGCTGGGAGTACTTTCCCATTTCCGCTTTACCGGCTGGACAGCCACGAGGGAAATCCTGGGCATGTCCGATCTTTTGCTGGCTCCGAGCACCGAGGAGAGCTTTCTCATGACTGCTCTCGAGGGATTCTTCATGCGGGTACCGGTCGCGAGGTCAAAGACCGGAGGCTATGAGGAGATGAAAGATCTCTGTCTGGGTTATGAGGCCATGGATGTGAAAGCGTGGAGCGGGATCCTCGATGAGCTTGCGGGAAGCGACGGTCCCATCTATTCCGACATGACGGACCGGGCCTACAAGCACGCAATGCTGCACTTTACATCCGGATATATGACAGAAAAAATACTTGAAGTATATCTGAGTGTGATATGATGAGCGCCCTTGCATGTCGGCTTGATACAGATCGGTAAGATACAGACCGGTAAGACACAGATCGGCAAGACAATGATCGGTAAGATCCAGATCGGTAAGACACAGATCGGTGAGATACAGATCGGTGAGATATAAACCGGTGAGATACAAATCGGACGGAGGTGCTTTGATTTGCCAGGCACTTATTATATAGCCTGTGAGACAGCTTTCACAGAAAACGAAAAAAGACTTGCGAGCGAAAAGGCGAGGGACGACATCACCCGCATCCTGACCCGGGGCGGGTCAGATATGACATTTCGCGAACTGAGCATCAATTTCGACACGGGAAGATGGATGGACCATCCCGCATTTGTCCAGATCGGTGAGCATCTAAAGGCGAAACGCGAGTGGGAGAAGAAGACAAAAAGTCTCACGCGCGGCGATGTGCTTCTTGTGCAGTTCCCGGCAGTGAACCATTCGCTGTTTCTTTACCGGGTTCTTAAGTCTCTCAAAAAGAGAGGAGTGTATCTGATCGCTGTTCTCCACGATGTCGAGGCCATCCGCGGTTTAAAGCGCAGGAATAAGTCGCTGAAGAACCGTCTGCGCAAGTACTTTGAGGAAATCTTGTGTCTTCGGTATTTTGACAGGCTGATCGTCCATAATGACCGTATGGGAAAGATGGTCGCGAAGGCAATGAATATTCCCGCCGAAAAGCTGATCAATCTTGAAATTTTTGATTATCTGGGGGGAGAGGCATGTAGAGGCCGGCGGGATAAAAGCGCGGGTGTGATCATCGCTGGAAACCTCACTCCGGTGAAGGCCGGCTATGTGTACCGGCTGCCGGAGGACGTCAGATGGAACCTTTACGGTGTCAATTTCGCGGGAAATGCCGTCAGCGCCGAGAAAGCCGCCGAGCTTGACCTGGAAAAGGGCGTGGTCTACTACGGCTCTTATCCGGCCGAAGAGATCATAGAAAAACTGGAGGGCGGTTTCGGTCTCGTCTGGGACGGACCCTCCTCACGGACTTGCGAGGGTGTGTACGGGGAATACCTTCGGATCAACGATCCTCACAAGACATCACTTTATCTGGCAGCCGGCATTCCGGTCATTATCTGGAAGGAAGCGGCGCTCGCCCCGTTCATTCTTGCCCATGAATGCGGCGTCACAGTCGGATCTCTCAGTGAGATCAGAGAAATCATAGCGGGCATGGATGAGGAGACTTACGCGAAGCTGCGTGAGAACGCGGCAGCAGTTGGCCGGCTGCTTACAGCCGGAGAATTTACCGCGCGGGCTGCAGAAAAAGCTATTGCGGACCGCGAATGAAAGAGGCAGGAGTGAAGACAGCATCATATCTTGACAATAAACAAAAGGCGATACTGTTCACACCGTCCGAAATGATTTTCTTTATCGGGGCGGGAGTCTATTATATCTCCCTCTTCCTCACGACAACTATGTTCATAGAGTTCCTGCCGCTCGGCGATCTCAGCAGAATGATGGCCAGGGCACTTCTCTATACAACAGTTATCACGAAAATCATTATGGTCGAAAGGTTCACACTGAAGCGGCTCATACTCTACGGAGCTATGATGCTCCTTCTGATCGTGTGCTATCTGTCGTCCGGCTACACATACAGCATCGATCTCTTTTTCCTTATCATGGGGGCAAGAGGGATCAGATCTGATAGGATCGTCAAAGCGTTCACCTATATCGGACTCTTCCTTATAGGCATCACGATCCTGTTCACCGCGACGGGCGTGCTCACGAACCGGATCTTTCTTCGGGCGACAGGAGACGATATATCCGGCATCAGCCACTCGATCATATTCGACGGTACGACAAGGAACTCCATGGGATTTATCTATCCCACGGATTTCGGAGCGCGTGTGTTCTATACTTATCTCGGCGTCGCCTATCTTCTCGACAAGAAGTTCAACTGGATCCACACGCTGATCTACCTTCTGACGGGCTGGGCGATTCTCTACTTCTGCGACGTCCGAGTGGACTCGATTCTGATCGCGGCGGCAGGCATTGTGTTTTACGTGAATGCGAAGACGAAGTTTTTCGAGACAAGGTGGTGCTCAAAACTTCTGCCCATGGTCATGCCGGTGCTCTACGTATTCGTATACTGCTTTGTCATGAGCTACAAGAGGACGGCTTTCTGGTCCCACATCGACAGCATTTTAAGTCACCGCATCGCCATGGCATACTACAACGTCCTGATTTTTGGGATCAAGCCGTTCGGCACGTATCTTTTCCAGCAGGGACACGGCGTCATCAACTTCAATAACACAGTCGGTTACAACTTTGTCGACATCGGTTACATGCAGTCGCTCATCATGTACGGTCCTATTCTCACGACGATCGCAGTCGGAACATTTGTCTATATCGCGATGAGGGCAGTGCGGAGAGGGCAGCCGAAAATTGCCCTGATCATCGCGTTCATCGCCGCGACTACCTGTATAGACCACCACTTCCTTGAGTCCTGGTATGACCCGTTCATTCTTTTTGCGTTCGCGTACCTTCCGGGAACTTATACGGCAGTGGAGAAGCAAAATGCAGCAGGCCGCGCAGAGGAGAAACTTCAGGTCGCAGTGAGCAAGCCGATCCCGCAGAAGCTGTCACATCGTATGGACGTCTGGGGAGGCGTATTCCGCAGACGAAGAGAGGGTCAGTGATGTATAACGAAGAAGTTCATTCCAATTTAAGAAAACTGCAGCTGGCAGAGCTTGAGATCATCCGCGTTTTTATCGATATCTGTGAGAGGGAGCACCTGCGTTATTACATGATCGGGGGCACTATGCTCGGCGCGGTAAGGCACAGGGGCTTCATTCCCTGGGACGATGACGTGGACATCGGCATGCCCAGAGAAGATTATGACAGACTGTTCGACCTCCTTGCGGGAGGCGAAGGTCTTCCGGAGCACTTTGAGTATCTGAATTTCAAGATCAAAAAAGATTACAACAGATATTTCAGCCGCATCGTGGACAACCGCGTACGGGTATACAATGCTTCCGGAGGCCGGGAAATCGTCGAGTCCGCGTGGATCGATATTTTCCCGCTTGACGGAAATCCGAATATTCCGTTTTTCCGTTACCTGCACTACACATCTCTCATGTGGACGAGGCTCAGATACCATCTGTCGTGCTTTGATTATCTGGTGAATCTTAACAGACCGGGCAGACCGCTCTATCAGCGGCTCATTATCGAAGCCGCGAAGAGGGTGAATCTCGGCAGGGGAGCCGACACGAAGGAGATCCTCTGGGAGATCGATAAAAAGCTGCACCGCTATGGATGGGACGGCAGCAGCACGGGCGCAAATGTATTCGGGGCGTACGCGTACCGCGAGATCGTTCCCAAAAATGTCTGGGGAGGTGAGCATGTCCGCCTGTACAGGTTTGAGGATGTCATGCTGCCCGGCCCGAGACTTTATGATGAATTCCTTTCCAGGTTCTACGGCGATTATATGAAGCCGCCGGCGGAGGGGAACCGGGATAAGCACAATATCCGAAAGATAGAATTTGTATCCTTTGAGGAGACTGCTGATGATGAGACATGAGCCGGATACGGTTGTAGAAATCCATAAGAGTGAGGAGACAGAAAAAGATGGTGCATGAGCTGGGGGCAGTGCTCCGGGATGTTCTAAAAAAAGACGCCGGCCTTTTTGTATGGACCCTCGTTCTCATGATCGTCTCATCGCTGCTGCAGGGCGTGACAATACTGACCCTGATTCCTATTCTGGGCATCCTCAATATCGGAGGGGCGAGCTCGGACGCGACTCTGCCGTTCGGCATCAGCGCGGCAGCTGCCGCCCTCAATGCGCAGCCGCTGCTCTTAAGGCTGATCTTCGTTCTGGGATTCTTTTTTGTCATAATGCTGGTACAGGCTGCCGCGCATCGGAAAATGCGGGTCCAGTGTATGCAGCTGGCGTCCAATTTTACGGCAGACATGCGGGAAGAGTATTACAGCTGCCTCATGAATACTCCGTGGGAGCGCTATATCACAGGCAGTCAGGCAAGGCATATGGACGCCATGGTAAATGAGATTCCAAGGCTCACGACCACTGTCAATTATTTTCTCTGTATGTTGACCAATATGGCGACGGCCTTCGTGGAACTCATCGTGGCTTTTGCGATGTCGGTACCGCTGTCGCTGTTCGTCATCTGCGCGGGAGGCATCTTCTTTATCTTCTTCAGACCTTTCACGAAGAGGTCAAAGGAGATCGGAAATACTCTGACCGCCCAGTACGACCGTTTCACAGCCGAGATGAAGACACAGCTCGCGGGCTTTAAGGAGATTCGGAGCTACGGCATCGAGGAGGAGGAGGCGAGGCGCTTTGACAGCGCGTCCAGAGAACTTGAACACACGATGGTCCGATCTGCGGACAATGTGGCGAGACCCCGCATGCTGTCGACGATCGGAGAGGCCGTTCTGATCAGTGTGATCTTCTTCGGAGCGGTATACTTCCTTGAGATCGAGACGTCCCACCTTGTCATCGTTCTCTATGTGTTCATGAGAATATGGCCGCTGCTACCGTCGACCCAGGAGTACATCATGGGAATCAGGGAAACTCTTCCTGCTTACCGCGTCATGGAGGATGTTCGAAAACGAACGGAAGGGAACCGGTCGACACAGGAGGTCAGTACGGACGGTGAGTTCGGTGCCGATCTGCCGGAGGGCACAGCCATTTCGTTCTCCCATGTGAGTTTCTCCTACGCAGGCGCCTCGGAGAACGCGCTTGAGGATGTGACCTTCGATGTCAAAAAGAATACGATAACGGCCCTCACAGGACCGTCGGGCGCAGGAAAGTCCACTGCGGTCGACCTGATACTCGGTTTCCTGAGTCCGGGATCCGGCGAAGTTAAAATCGCCGTCACCAAGGACAGAATATGCTATGTGCCGCAGAATCCGATGATATTGAACGCGAGCGTTAAGGAGAACATAGCGAGATTCCACCCGGGCATCAGCGACGACAAGATCATATCGGCCCTCAGGAAGAGCGGGGCATGGGATTTCCTTGTGCGCAAGGCGGACGGTGAAATCATGCCGCTCGACCTCAGAATGGGAGATGACGGGGCCATGTTCTCCGGCGGCGAAGTCCAGCGGATCGTGCTGGCCAGAGCCCTTGCGGGCGATCCGGAGCTTCTTATTCTCGATGAGGCGACGAGCGCTCTTGATTTTGAAAATGAAAGACTGATCGCGGACGTATTGGCGCGTCTCGGAGATCATGTGACCGTGATTCTTATAGCCCACCGCGTATCGACAATACAGACGGCAGATGATATACTCGTCATTGCGGATGGACATCTTTGCGAAGCGGGAACGGCAAAGGAGCTGCTCGCGAATCCGGACAGTTATCTTGTAAGAATGAAGGATGGTTGAATGACATACATGATGAGAGGCTTCGGCCTCAGAATAAGCAGCGATTTTCCGCTGGCCCAGATGAGGAAGGCAACGGACACGGGCGATCCTGACGTGAGGATCGTGAGCGCGCCGGCCCCGTCAGAACTTGTCAGGGAGCCCGTCAAGACATGGCCGGACTGCATACTCGGCAGGAAGGAAATGTGGACGGAAATTGAAAATGTCGTAAGGCTGTATGCCGCGAACGGAAATGAGATCAGAGTCGAGCGGCTGTTCACGGACCCTGCAAGGGAGGGGGAGATGCAGGCCTATGTCACAGGTCTTGCTCTCGGCGCGATCCTGCACCAGCGGGGCGCGGTCCCCATGCATGGCAGCTGCGTGGCAAGAGACGGGAAGGGGATTCTCATAACAGGAGTCTCAGGAGCCGGGAAGTCATCCCTGTCTGCGGAAGCCCTGAGAAGAGGCTACAGGCTTGTGACGGACGATGTCACCCCGATCCGGCTTGAGAACGGTAAAGTCCTGGCTGAGCCTTCCTTCCCGCAGCAGAAGCTCTGGGAGGACGCGATCGACCGCGGCGGAAGCTGGGATATGAAAGATCACCCGGTATTTCAGGAGGAGAGCAGGACCAAGTTCGCAATGGATGTCGGCGACAGCTTCCTCGATGAGACCGTGGAGCTCGTCGGTGTACTTCAGCTCATCCCGAAAGAGGGAGAACAGGGGGATCGGCCGCTCCTTAAAGAGGTGACCGGCCTTGAGAAGGCAGTCCTTCTGCAGATACACACCTACAGGACCTACCTTCTCGTGACGGCAGAGGACAGGCAGTCTCATTTTCAGAAATGCGCGAAGTGCGCCTCGCACTTATCCGAGGCACATCTTTTCCGCTACGAGGGAACGACAGAAGCGGAATTATGGGACAAAACGGAGGAATTTATCTATGAGTGATACAGTATTTTACAGAAAAGAGGGGCTGATTACAGCTGACATGGACGGTGAGACTGTCATGATGGATATTGAGACAGGCAAGTATTATAATCTTGGCAGGACCGGCGGGGATATCTGGAAAAACTTAGAGAATCATCATACCGTTGACAGGATCGTTGATGAGATGATGGAAATATATGATGTCGAAAGGGCCGAGTGTGAGAAGGAGACGAAGAGCTTTCTAACTCAGCTTATAGATGCGGGGCTTGCTTTTACGGAAGAGAAATGAAGATACTGAAATTCCTTAAGTATCCGCTGAGCCTGAAGATCCTGGTCGTAAGAGTCTTTTTACTGGCACTTTATTATAAATGGCTGATCAGTAAAAAAGCTTTCCGCGACATCTGTTGCCGGCTCGGAAAGCGCTGTGAGTCAGCCCCTTTTGAGCCTTATTCAGGAAATAATAAAGAGCGGATCTTCGAAGTATCCAGGGCAATAAAAATCGTGTGCCCGAGGCTGCATTTTAAGAATGAATGTCTTGTGGAGGCGTTTGTGGCCAAACGCCTTCTTTTGCATGAAAAAATGACTGTGTATATGGGAGTCGCGAAGACCAAAGACGGCGCGATGCGGGCCCATGCATGGACGCGCTGCGGGGATATCTATGTCACCGGAGCAGAAGGGAGAGAGCAGTTCACGGTGACTGCTGTATTTGCATGAAGTACGGTATAACGAGGGAGATGAGATTTGTCTTCCTGTGCTCGGCGATGCCGATGCCTGAAGCCTACCTTAAAAGGGCGGAAAGGCTCTACGGCGAGGGACTAGACCTTTCGGAGTGCGTGAGGATCGCTTACGTTCATCAGGTCTACGGCCTGTTCGCGACTAATCTTAAAAAATTCTTTCCGACTGCCGGTCAGGCAACAAGGAGCGGGGAGGCGAGCGGAATCACAGAGGAGATCCGCGGGCTCTATGAGAATGCGAACAGGAATAAGATCGCGGCCATGAAACAGTCCGGTGAGCTGGTCCGCCTTGTCCGCCTCATGGAGGGGGCAGGCATCCGCGCTGTCCCGATGAAGGGAGTCATCCTCTCCAAGATCCTTTACGGGGATGCGACATACCGGGTCGCGACAGATATTGACCTGCTTGTACCCCACGAGCAGCTTTCTTGTGCCAAAGAGCTTCTCCTTGCCCACGGATACACCTGCCTCAAGGACTACGTTGAAACTCAGAAACAGACGGAAGTCTATGAGTCGAAGTTCCACGACTATGATTTTGAGTCCGAGAACGGTGTTCGCCTGGAGCTTCACTGGAGAGTCGCCGACTACAAGAACGCCGAGCTGCTTACAATTGACGTCGCGCAGTCGGAGCTTGAATTCTACGGCAAGACACTTCCCTCCTTCAGCGCGGAGGAACTGCTCGTTTATCTTGCCTATCACGGCGTGCACCACGGCTACATGTGGATGAAGTGGCTCGTCGATTTTGACGCGCTGTTTCACCATCCGCTCATCGACCGTGACAGAGTGAAAAAGATCGCTGCCATGAGAAAGATGACATTTGCGCTTGAGGCCTCGGAGAGCCTCGCTGCGCTGGTCGCCGGTGAAAATGAGACCCGCACGGTCTTCGGCACCCAGCTCACAAAGGAGATGCTGAAGGTGCTCACCGGATCGAACGGAGTCAAGGACGATACATTTAAGGCCTACAGGCTGTATCTGGACGGGGAGATGGACCGCCGCGGCCTGGTCACGAAAAAGGAAAAGAAGAGAAGGATCGATCCTTCCGAGAAAGATTTCGAAAAGTTCCATTTCAGCGATCGCTTCTTCTTTCTTTACTACATTGTGCGCGGACCTTACAAGCTGTACAGGAAAATAATTAAAAAAGATGAATCAGATAGAAAAACCAAGGGACGGAAGAAAGCTGACAGATGACAGGATCCTTTACATCCTTCTCGCTGTTTACATGCTGTTTTTTCTGTCCCAGACCCTGCTGTTTCGGGGCAGCCATAACCGGAGAGCCAATCTGACACCTTTCTGGACGATACGGCACGCGCTTCGGGGTGATGTTTACAGATTTCAGCTTCTGGTCATCAATATACTGCTGACGGTGCCAATCGGATATCTCGCGGCAGCGGCAGCCTGGAAGAGAAAGATTACAGACAAAAGGCGTATCTTTGCGGCCTGTGTGCTCCTTTTTGTGTTCGTTGAGGTGGCTCAGTACGTGACAGGCAAAGGCCTTGGAGAGTTCGACGACGTATTTCACAATTCACTCGGCGCGCTTCTTGGCATGATCTGTTTCTACGGTCCGCTCTGGACCTACGATTTTATGGCGGTGATCCTGACAGGCGGGGGCATGCTTCAGATCGTGGATATCATATTTTTCGGTCCGACGAAGTTTCTCCGGGCAGCAATGTTTCCCATGCAGATCTGGATCGTATCCAGCATCCCGACGGCAGCGCTCACGGTGCTGATTTTCAGACAGTGGAAGCTCTATAATGCGGAGACATATTCAGGGAGAGAGCTCGCAGGCAGACTTCTGGCAGCCAACTTCCTGAGCGTTCTCACAGGGCTGCTTCTTATTTGGCTGGTCCTTTTCCCGTATCATCTGCCATGGTATTATTACGCGGGCAGTGTGGTCGTGCAGACAGCTCTCACGTATCTCGTGAGGGCGACGTCCGGATTTTTGACCGGCATGCCGGCGGGGGACATTCAGAGTTACTGATCATAAGTGTCGGCGGAGAGCGCGGCGTGAATCCGCAGCAGCCGGATGACACCTGCAAGAGGCATATATATGAGCGGAATATTTGCTATCATCAGTGAAAAAGAAAACAGAATAGCGGATGCGGAAGGCGCGGCAGGGCTGATGACAGAAGGTCTCAGCGTCTACGGCAGGGCGGATTGCGGATATGAGATCCTCGGCGCGGCAGGATGGCAGTTGATCCTCGGAAGCTGTATCTCCGGTATGCATCAGGGAGTTCCTGCGGGAAAGCCGGTCATCATGACGAAGCGCTTTATTGCGGTGTGCGACGCGATCATATACAACAGGAGCGAGATGCTGAAAGCGGTCTCGGCAGATGAGGAGATCAGCGATGAGGAGCTTCTTGTCCTCATATACGAAAAGTTCGGCGCAAGGGGGCTTTTGCATGTCAACGGTGATTTTGCCGCAGTCCTCGTTGGCCGCGGCGACGGCTCGGTTCGCCTTGTGCGCGACCACATCGGTGTGCGGCCGCTCTACTATGTCCGGACGGAGGGGCGGATCACGGTGTCCACTGATTACCGTCCGATGCTGCACCTGGACTTTATAGAGCCCGAGATCGATGAGAATATGGTGTATGACGCCCTCACTCTGGGCTCGATGGCCTCGGAGACGGATACTGCATTTGCAAATGTTAAAAAGGCCGTCCACGGAAGCGTCACCCGATTTATCCGCGCGGATGAGGTCAAGACCGAGCGTTTCTACATCCCGGGTGAGCGAAGGGCAAAAAGGCGCGATTATGACGAGGAGTACTATGACGATGCGGCCAGGCTCCTTCGGGACGCTGCCTTGATCCGCTATGAGGCAGTGCTCGGCACTGAAATCGGCTGCGAGTTCTCCGGGGGACTTGACTCCGGCATGGTCACAGCGCTCATAGATGAGATCGCGGATCAAAGAGGCGTGGTGAGACCGGTCGTCTATACCTGGTCCCCCTCACCGTGGGATTATAAGATCAGGCAGGCGGACGGCGGAAAACTGCGCGATGAGAGGAAAGTGATCACCCGATTCTGCGAGGAGAAGGGAAATGCATGCATCTTCAGGAACGCGCAGGAGGCAACTGACCGTGAAAAAATCTTATCCCGCGGCGCCCGCGAGGAGATTTGCGAATATGAGACCGGCATTATAGCGGATTCGATGCAGGCCCTCGCTGATGCCGGAGTGCGGGCGGTCTTCTCCGGCTGGGGAGGAGATGAGGGCATTTCGATGCGGTTCGGTCCGTTCCATCTGGCACAGGCCGGAGAGTACAAAGCCTACTTTAAGGCTGCCGGACACGCAGCGGGAGGTTCTCCGAAAAAATACCTCGGGTTCATGCGGAGAACGGTCAGATATCTATACGAATCGCAGAAGCCCTGGAACGGATTACAGGCGAACGGGCTGACTTTCAGTGTGGTCCAGCCTGCATTTGCAGAAGAAATGCGGCAAAGCCACAAGGGAAAAATGAAATACTTCGGTGTCTCACCGGAGAAGAATCTTCTGTCGGGAACGCTGGAGTCGCGTACGCTGCTCGCGGCCTCGGCCGGCGCGGACGCAGGTGTCATGTACCTCTTCCCGCTTCTCGACGCGCGCGTGCTCGATTTTGCGCTGACTGTCCCGAGAAGGCTCTATATTGACGGCGACTCAAAGCGTGTGCTGCCGCAGAGAGCTCTCTCTGACATACTTCCCGGCTACCTCACGAACTTCGCGGGGACTTCCAACGTGGAGAAAGAGGACACAGGCCGCATGGATTTCTATACAGAGATCGAGGAGAAGGCATACGGCGCTCTCACGGAGTTTTATTTTGAACATATTGACAGACTCAGATTTGAAGACTATCTGGATTTTGACGAGATGAAAAAGACGATTTCGGAGGAGAAAGACCCCGTAATAAGGACCGTACTCCGAAATATGCTGCGGTTGCTCTACAAAATGCAGCTGCTTATGAGATGATGATATGATGGAAAAGATGTTAAGAGGAAAGGGGAGCCTCTTTGTGGCTGCGGATAAGACCGGCAACACCGGATCAACAGGGAAAAAGAAGAAAAGAGGAAGAATGGCCTTCGGAAATTATTACGTGCAGGCTTTTCTCTTCAATCTGGCGGCCGGTATCCTTTCATTTGCCTGGACGATCATAGTGCAGGGTGGACTTTTCTCCCTTGCGGGGGATTTTAATTCCCAGCAGATTACATTTGCAATGGCTGCAAATGATGCCGTCAAGGCCGGAAACATCATCTGGGACTGGTCCCTTGATCTGGGTTCCAACTTTATCGGCGGGCAGATGTTCTATGTCGTGGGAAATCCGTCCTTCTGGCTCTCACTGCTCTTTCCGTCCAGATACTTCATGTATGTGGTCGGATGGATCTATGCCCTCAAGTACGCGGTCGCCGGCCTGACATCCTATGCCTGCATGAAGAAATATGTCAGGGACCAGCAGATGGCAGTCATCGGCTCCATGCTGTATGCCTTCTGCGGGTTCATGGGCGAGGATCTGCTGTTCTACCATTTCCATGATGTGGTCGCGCTGTTCCCGCTGCTCATTCTGACCTTCGACGATATGATGCTTGAGAAGAAAAGGGGACCGTTCATTTTTGCCGTGTGCATAAATGCGCTGGTCAATTATTTCTTCTTTATCGGTGAAATCATTTTTATGGCCGCTTACTATGTGATCCGCTACCTCATCCCGAGGTTCCGCGAGTATATAAAGCGGCTGCCGCAGATATTCATCGAGGGAGCCCTCGGCTGTATGCTCGGGGCAGTATTACTGCTGCCGGCTTTCTATTTTGTCATACAGAATCCCCGCGTCGGGGTGGATTATACCGGGTCTACATCGCTGGTCTTCGGGGCTGAGAGATATCTATACATACTGAAGGGACTTATACTTCCGGGAGAGGTCATGTCCCACCAGAGCGCGGTGATCAAGAATAATTTTTCATCGTGCAACGCGTGGATCCCGGTCACCGGACTTGTCCTGGTGATTGCGTTCGTCACCCAGAACCGGAGACACTGGATCACGAGAATGCTGCTGTTCTGCCTGATCATGGCGGTGATCCCCATTTTCAACGCATCGTTCTCGCTCTTTGCCGGACTCTACTGCCGTTGGTATTATATGGCGGACTATATCATGGTGCTGGCTTCGGTCATGGTACTCGACCGATGGGAGTCGGACAAAAAGAGATGGTCGGGAAAAACGCCCACTGACAGGGCGATCACAAAAGGCGCTGTCATCTGGGGCGCAATCCAGATTTTCTTCATTCTGTTCCTCACTCTGGTGAAATGGAATGATTCGGAGCCCAGCAAGATTTATCGGCCGGGGCTGTTCGCCTACTGGTGCGTGATCGCGTTGGTCGGGACTCTTTTGACATGGCTCGTTCTCACGGTCATGAAGAGAGAGCAGAAACTTGTGCTCGCCGCTGCGGTCTTTGTCATCTCGGTGACTGTCACCATATCGGATGTATATCTTCTGCAGCTGGCTCACCGGGAGGACGCGCGGCATATATATGACAAGCTTATGACGTCCGAAAAGATTGAGTACACCACACCGGAATACCGCTTCACGAGCCGGGACAACATCGAAACGCTGTCCCACGGCTACCCGGCAAGCGCCAATTTCTGCAGCACTGTATCCGGCTCAATCTTTCGATTCTACGAATCTCTCGGACTGAAGCGGGATGTCAAGAGCCCGGAAGCGCCTGAAGGCATGATGAACCTCATCTCGGCGCGCTTCTCCATTGAGACAAAGCCGAGGGAAGACGAGGAGCCTTCGCAGGTCGTGACCGGTCAGTACACGACCTACTATGTCTATGAGGACCGCACGGTGCCGCCGATGGGCTTTACCTACAACACGTACATGACCGCGTCTGATTTTGCGTCGACCTTCGAGGATGACCGGGCGATACTTATGCTGAAGACTCTGATCGTTCCGGATGATATGGAGGAAGAGGTCTCGCAGTATTTAAGGCCCTATGATCAGTTCGTTGACGGACCCGCACTGAAGGAATATATTTCGGATATCAGCATAGACCACCTTGATGAGTGTGCGTACAATGTCCAACAGACAACGGACAGCTATGAGGTCTCGATCGACGCGGATTCGGACAAATACGCGTTTTTCTCCATACCGAACGATTCGGGATGGAAGGCTTATGTGGACGGTGCGGAGACAGCGATTGTTGACATTAACGGATTTATGGCGGTGAAGATCCATGGGGGCACGAACAGGATCCGCTTTGAATACACAGTGCCCGGACTCATGTCCGGCGCGATCATCAGCGCTGCGGGCGCGGCCCTTGCTGCCGTCTATATTCTCTTAATGCGGAGAGCCCGCAGGGCGGAAAGGTAGAATATGAATCATCTTCTGTGCGTTTCCGGCGGCGTGGGCAGCCGGATGACAATAGGAAATGTCCCCAAACAGTATCTGACTGTGAACGGAAAGCCCATTATAGCTTACACGCTGGAGCGGTTCGATTCCCACAGAGATATTGACGCCATATGGATCGTGGCTGACGAAAAGTGGCATGATTTTATAGGTGAGTGGATGCGGAAGTGCGGAATCACAAAGTTCAGGGGATTTGCGCAGCCGGGAAATTCACGGCAGGAATCAGTCAAAAACGGACTTCTCGCTATGCGAGAGAATGCCGCGGACACGGACATTGTGCTCGTGCATGACGCGGTGAGGCCGTGCACATCCGATAATATCATCTCGGAATGTGCGTCGGTCTCTGACGATTATGACGGCGTAATGCCGTCGCTGCCGGTCACGAACACCTGCTATCTCTCGTTCGATGGAAAGACGATCGGCCGTCAGCTGCCGAGAGACCAGATCGTAGCCGGCCAGACCCCGGAATCCTATCTGTTCGGGAAGTATTACGAGGCTCACATGAGAGCGTCCGCGGAGTATCTCGCCGGATGCCGGGGGAGTTCCCAGATCGCATTTGAAAACGGGATGAAGATACGGATCACGCCGGGAAGCCGCGACAATTTTAAGATAACGACGAAAGAGGACCTGATGCGCTTTGCGAAGATATGCGGCGGGGTCGTGGAAACAGTAAAATTAGATTGACGGAGGAGCTTATGAAGGCACTTGTGCTTGAGGATATTGGAAAAATTGTGTATAAGGAGATACCGACGCCGAAGCCGGGAAAAGGCGAGGTCCTGCTGAAGATCAAGAACTGCGGCATCTGCAGCAGCGATAAGGACAGGATATTCAAGAACGGGACATATCATTTTCCGACGGTTCCCGGCCACGAATTCTCAGGCGAGATCGTTGAGCTGGGGCAGGGCGTAAACCCGGAGCTTTTGGGGAGAAGGGCAGGTGTATATCCGCTCCTTCCGTGCAGACAGTGCGCACCTTGCAGGTCTGAGCGTTATGCCCAGTGTGAGCACTACAGCTATTACGGTTCGAGATGCGACGGGGCATTTGCCGAATACATAAGCGTTCCGGTCTTCAACATCAATCTTGTCCCGGATGATCTTGATTATCGCGCGGCAGCGATGTGCGAGCCGGCAGCGGTCGCCCTGCACGCGCTCCGGCGCGGCAAGATGAAAAAGGGCGATGTCGTCGCGATCGTAGGAACAGGGACGATCGCTATACTTGCTGCCAAGATCGCCCGCATCCTCGGGGCTTACAAGGTCATTCTCATCGGACGCACGAGGGACAAGGTGAAATATGCGTCCCAGTATTCGGACCATGTGGTCAACTCGTCCATATGGGATCCGGAGGAGGCTATACGGGAATTCACTGAGGGCGGAATGGCAGACGTGGTGCTCGAGTGCGCGGGAAACTCGGATGCGGTCCTGACCGCGATGCGGGTCGTGGCCAGAGGCGGCAACATCGTGATCGTCGGCAATCCTGTGGAGGATGTCAACATTAAAAAGGATGTTTTCTGGAGGATTCTCCGGGGCGAGCTCAATATCAGAGGAACGTGGAACTCTTCGTACTCTTCGACAGTGAACGACTGGAAGAGTGTGATCTCCATGATGTCCGACGGAAGTCTCGATCCCACGAATCTCATTACTCATGTTTACAAGCTGGAAGAGAGCCAGGAGGCATTTGCGACACTTATGGGAAATGGGCTCTACACAAAGATCATGTTCGAGATGGACTGACGGCATGTCCAAGCCGCGCTCGCGCTGCGTTCATCTAAGTGCAGGCTCAAAGAAAGACCCGGAGGACCTTGTCGGACCTCCGGGTGTCAGGTGAAAACGCAATCATGCTTACCTGTCCTGCAGATAAGTGAGGACTGAGAGCAGTGCAATAAATGCAAGACACGCGATTGAGAGAATTATGTCGAGTTGTCTCTGCTGTTTTTTGAACATGTCAATACTCCTTTCGGTCGGAAAATACAATATTAGTATACCCTCAAAATGTATCGGAGACAAGAAGATGCGGGGAGCAATACGAACGGTTTTCATGAACTTTATACCGATTGTGGTGAGCGCTGCCTGCGCGCTTCTTCTCGTCAGCGTGTTTTACACTGAACATTACGGCGTGTCGGCCTCAAAGATGGAGGAGTACAGGCCTGCAGATGACAGGCTTGTATGCAGTGTCGAATCCGTAGTCTATGAGGGCGACAATAAAGATGTGCTTGTCATCCGCGGCTGGGCCGCAGACACGAAATTGTATTCCGGGTATAACTACGGCGCGGAGATGACAGTCACAAGCACTTACAATGAGACTTACTTTGCAGTGACTGACGGTATCGATGTATACAGGCTGAAGACCATAGCCTCGATCAGGGCGGATGTGAACGCGATGTTCCCGGAGACGGCTCTGCCCCAGGGTGTGGAGAGACGGTTCGGGATAAAGAGTGCCGCAAAACTGCGGAGCGGCGGCTTTGAACCTTACGGTATGGAAGTCTGCGTGATCTCAGTGAGAAAAGATGAGGGACCGGTCATAAAAAGGACCGGGGTGATGGTGCCGTAGATGAGACGATACAGTTTGAAAAAAGCAATTGAACCGGTGCGCGTCATCCGCGCGATGGAGGAACAGTGGCTTTCTGTCTGCATACTGCTCGCTGTGGCGTTCGCGTTGAACCTCGGGCAGCCGCTGCGCCTCGATGATGCCGCATTCATGCGAATGTATGCCAAGGACGGCTCCAACCTATGGACATGGGCCCAGGAATATTGGACGACCTGGAGCGGCAGAGTGCTGCCCCACGCGGTCTTTGTTGTCCTCATGGATATAAGCCCCGGTCTTGTCAATGTGATCAACGCGCTCATGCAGGCAGTATGCATTTACCTTGCGGGGATGTTCATCATTAATAATCCCGGAAGGAGACGGGGACTTTCCTGGTCTATGCTCCTTGTGCTCATCATGGGCTTTTTCTATCTGGGAACAGAGCATGCCGTGCTGGAAGTCAGTGCCTTCTGGAAAACGGCGGCAGTCCTCTATGTGTGGGGATACGCTGCCATGCTCTTCGCTCTTTACCCCATGCTGAAGTTATATCTGAGAGGCGAGGACAGTCCGCTCACTCAGTGGATCCTTGCGGGATGCGCTGCGCTCTACGCCGCCGGCTTTGAGCAGAGCGGCGGTTTTTTCGCGGCAATGGGCCTGATTCTCCTGCTGGCTGCTGCGCTGCGAACAGGAAAAATTTCCGTGAAGGCTCTCATCGTCTGGGTTGTCGGCACGGTATTTACGTTCTTTTTTATCATGTCACCCGGTAACTTTATCCGATATTCCGAGGAGATCCTTTTCTGGTTCCCCGATTTCGGTCTGCTCTCCACGGGCGACAGACTGTTTCTCGGTATCAGCTACACACTGAGATATTGTCTCACTGATCTCTTTGTTCCCGTCTTCGTGACGGCTGTCGGGACATTTGTGATCGTCTGTCTGAGAAAGAACAGTGTCTTCGCGAAGGCAGTAGCCTTACTGCCGGTGGTCTACTACGGTCTTTATCGCATATATAAAGCGCCGCTTTTATACGATTACGCATTCCCGGACAGTGTGCGAGGCTTCACGGCCAATAACTGGACCGCGGTATTTTTCGGCATTTTTCATGTCTTCCTGCTTACGATCCTTCTGTTTATGTGCACAGGTGACAGACTTGACACGGTCACTTCGGCTTTTTACGCCGGCGGGCTTGCGGAATCCGTAATTATGGGATATACTCCGACAATCATCGTTTCCATGAGCCGCTGCGTATTCTTCTGCCGCGAGATCCTCATGGTACCGATGTTTTGCGTAGTATATAGGGCCTTTGCCGAGGCGGTCGCATTTGCACGGAAAAAACAGCCAAAGGAGAGTGCGGCATAAAGCTGTCGGGCGGGCTCATACGGAACCGGTATCTTTTAGGAGGTGATATATTGAAGTTTATCCGAAAGTATTTCTGGTTCATGCCGGCAGCAATCTGGATGTATGTCATTTTTTCTTTCTCGGATCAGGTCGGTGAGACCTCCGCAGGCCTGTCACTCAAGGTGACGGAGAAAGTCGTGGAGATCCTCATGAAACTCCAGATCGGACCGAACGACTATTATTATCTGATCGAAGTACTTCATCCGCTTGTCAGAAAAGGTGCTCACATGGCGGAATACGCAATCCTGTTCCTGCTGCTGTTCCTGTCGTTTCTCGCAACGACGCTGGCGACCCGCAGCATGGCGATATCGATCATAGTCTCATTCGTATACGCGTGCGCAGATGAGTTTCATCAGACGTTCGTCGACAGCAGGGCAGGCCAGTTCACGGACGTGTGCGTGGATATGACAGGTGTTCTTGCTATGGTCACTGTCCTTCTCATCATATATTCGGGCTGGCAGGTGCACCATGAGAAGAAGCTCGAGAAGGAGAGAAGGAAAGCGGAGGAGATCAGGAACCGCCGCAGAAGGACCGCATGAATTCATGCCGATAGGGCTTTTGTTTTTTAAAGGAATAGTTTATCATTATCTGAAGATGCATCGCTGATGCAGGAACACAATTCTTAAATACTAAAGGAGTAGAGATGATTGCTGCTAACAATGTAACCTACCGCGTCGGAAAAAAGGCTCTCTTTGAGGATGTCAACATTAAATTCACTGAGGGCAACTGCTACGGTCTTATCGGTGCGAACGGCGCCGGCAAGTCCACATTCCTGAAAATATTAGACGGCCAGCTCGAGACCACGAGCGGCACCATCACTGTGACTCCGGGTGACCGTATATCCTTCCTGGAACAGGACCATTTCAAATATGATGAGTACGATGTCCTTGACACAGTCATCATGGGCAACAGGAGACTCTACGACATCATGAAAGAGAAGGACGCCCTCTACATGAAGGAGGACTTCACGGATGAGGACGGCATAAAAGCGGCCGAGCTTGAGGGCGAGTTTGCGGAGATGAACGGCTGGGAGGCAGAGTCGGACGCGGAAGCGCTGCTCAACGGCCTCGGCATTGAGACGGATCTTCACCATGAGATCATGGGAACGCTCGAAGGCCCTGTCAAGGTCAAGGTACTGCTCGCACAGGCTCTGTTCGGAAACCCGGATATCCTGCTTCTCGACGAGCCGACCAACCACCTGGATCTCGGCGCGATCGAGTGGCTCGAAGAGTTCCTCATCGGATTTGAGAACACGGTCATCGTTGTCTCCCACGACCGCTATTTCCTCAATAAAGTCTGCACGCAGACAGCCGACATTGACTATGGAAAAATCAGGCTGTTCGCCGGCAACTATGATTTCTGGTTCGAGTCCTCACAGCTCCTGCAGAAGCAGATGAGAGAGGAGAACAGAAAGAAAGAGGAGAAGATCAAGGAGCTGCAGGAGTTCATATCAAGATTCTCGGCAAATGCGTCAAAGTCCAAGCAGGCGACGTCCCGCAAGAGAGCTCTTGAGAAGATCCAGCTCGAGACGATGGTCCCGACCTCCAGAAAATATCCGTACATCGATTTTAGGCCTAACCGTGAAATCGGCAACGACGTGCTCTACGTCGAGCATCTCTCAAAGACGATTGACGGCGAAGTGATCTTCAAGGACCTGAACTTCATCATCAACCGCACCGACAAGGTAGCCTTTGTCGGCGGCAACGAGCGGGCCAAGACGACACTGTTCGAAATCATCATGGGCAACATGGAGCCGGATGAGGGCTATTACAAGTGGGGCATTACGACGAGCCAGGCCTACTTCCCGCACGACTATAACGATGAGTTCGACAACGATCTCACGATCGCCGACTGGCTGACCCAGTATTCGGAGAACAAGGACACGACTTATGTTCGCGGATTCCTGGGCCGCATGCTCTTTGCGGGTGAGGACGGCATTAAGCGCGTGCGCGTGCTCTCCGGAGGTGAGAAAGTGCGCTGCCTGCTCTCCAAGATGATGATTTCCGGCGCAAACGTACTTGTATTTGACGAGCCGACGAACCATCTTGACATGGAATCCATAACCGCCCTGAATAACGGCATGATCAAGTATCCGGGCGTCATTCTGTTCACATCCCACGATCATCAGATCGTGGAGACGACAGCAAACCGCATTATGGAATTTCTGCCGGACGGCACACTGGTCGACAAGGTCGGCACTTACGATGAGTATCTTGCGTCCGATGTCATGGCCAAGAAACGTCAGATCTATGTTGCCAGCGAAGATGAGGAGGCGGACGACTGAAATTTTGACTGTGACACGCGGGTCAGGGTCATATAAATATAAGAATAAGAAGATATTCGGAGCCGGACGCATTGCGCGTTCGGCTCTTTTCTACAGTTTTTTAAGGCAGTATTGTCAAACCGACTCAGTGTCGTACTGAATTTTGTACAATTCTTTATGCACAATTAACAGAACTTTGATAGACAGAAAAAATTTGCAGTGTTATAATTTGTACAGGTTGTATATCTATCAGCCTGTATTTGTTATGTTTTAACAGATGGCTATTTTATGTAACTAATAACATACATTTGTAAGGAGGAATAACAGAATGGATAACAGAAAATGGCTGACCATGGACGGCAATGAAGCTGCAGCTCATGCTTCATATGCCTTCACAGAAGTAGCGACCATCTTCCCGATCACCCCGTCATCTGTCATGCCTGAGCATGTAGACGAGTGGGCAACAGCAGGAAGAAAGAACATCTTCGGAACGACCGTCCAGGTCACAGAGATGCAGTCTGAAGCAGGCGCTTCAGGTGCTTTCCACGGCTCCCTTGCAGCAGGCGCTATGACAACAACTTACACCGCTTCTCAGGGTCTTCTTCTTATGATCCCGAACATCTACAAAGTTGCCGGCGAGCAGCTCCCGGGCGTTTTCCACGTATCCGCTCGTGCGCTTGCTTCCCATGCGCTTTCCATCTTCGGCGATCACTCTGACGTATATGCATGTCGTCAGGCCGGCGCATGTATGCTGTGCGAATCTTCCGTACAGGAAGTAATGGATCTTGCACCGGTTGCTCATATGGCAGCAATCGAGGGCAGCCTTCCGTTCATCAACTTCTTCGATGGTTTCCGTACATCTCACGAGATCCAGAAGATTCGTACATGGGATTACGCAGATCTTGACGAGATGGTAAATCACGAAGCTATCAAGAAGTTCCGTGATCATGCTCTCAATCCGAATCATCCGTGCCAGAGAGGCTCCGCTCAGAACCCGGATATCTTCTTCCAGGCTCGTGAAGCTTGCAACCAGGCTTATGACAAGATGCCTGAAATCGTCCAGATGTACATGGACAAAGTAAATGCCAAGATCGGCACGAACTACAGCCTGTTCAATTACTATGGCGATCCGGAAGCTGAATCCGTCATCATCGCTATGGGCTCTGTCTGCGAGACAATCGATGAGACAATCGATTATCTCCGCGAGAAAGAGGGCGCAAAGGTCGGTGTCATCAAAGTCAGACTGTATCGTCCGTTCTCCAACAAAGCTCTCATCGACGCTATCCCGAAGACTGTCAAGGTCATCAACGTCCTCGACAGAACAAAAGAGCCGGGCGCTAACGGCGAGCCGCTTTACCTCGATGTCGTCGCTGCACTGTTCGATTCCGAGTTCAAGAACGTTGTCATCAATTCCGGTCGTTACGGCCTCGGTTCTAAGGATACAGATCCGGCACAGATCAAGGCTGTATTCGAGAACGTTGACAAGAAGCGCTTCACGCTCGGCATCGTAGACGATGTCACCAATCTGTCTCTGCCGACAGGCCCGAGATTCGTGGCTACACCGGCCGGCACAGTCAACTGCAAGTTCTGGGGTCTCGGCGCAGACGGTACTGTTGGTGCTAACAAGAACTCCATCAAGATCATCGGCGACAACACTGACATGTACGCTCAGGCTTACTTTGACTATGACTCCAAGAAGTCCGGCGGTGTCACAATGTCCCACCTCCGCTTCGGCAAGAAGCCGATCAAGTCTACATACCTTATTCGTAAGGCAGACTTCGTCGCTTGCCACAACCCGGCATATGTCCGCAAGTTCAACATGGTTCAGGAAATCGTTGACGGCGGTACATTCCTTCTGAACTGCCCGTGGTCCGATGAGGAAGTAGCACAGCATCTTCCGGGCCAGATGAAGAAATTCATGGCAGAGCACAACATCAAGTTCTATGTCATCGACGGTGTCAAGATCGGTATCGCCACAGGCATGGGCCCGACACGTATCAACACTATCCTTCAGTCCGCATTCTTCAAGCTGGCTAACATCATTCCGGAAGAAGACGCAATCCGTCTTATGAAGGAAGCAGCTCAGAAGACCTATGGCCGCAAGGGTCAGGATATCGTTGAGAAGAACTGGGCAGCCATCGAAGAAGGCGCTAAGCAGGTCCGCGAGTTCAAGGTTCCGGCTGAGTGGGCTCAGTGCGAAGATGAAGGTCTTGATTACAAGCAGGTAACAGAGGGCAGAGAAGACGTTGTTAAGTTCGTCAATGGCGTACAGAATGCTGTATCCGCTCAGGAAGGCAACAATCTTCCGGTCTCCGCGTTCCTTGACTATGTTGACGGCTCCACACCGTCCGGCTCCTCTGCATATGAGAAGCGCGGCATCGCTGTCAATATCCCGCTGTGGGATCCGACGAACTGCATCCAGTGCGGACGCTGCTCTTATGTCTGCCCGCACGCTGTCATCCGTACATTTGCACTTACAGATGAAGAAGTTGCTGCAGCTCCGGAAGGCACACAGGTACTTCCGCTCACAGGTATGCCGGCTTACAAGTTCACGATCGGCGTCTCCGGTCTGGACTGCACAGGCTGCGGCTCCTGCGCTAACGTCTGCCCGGGCAAGAAGGGCAACAAGGCACTCACAATGGTCAATATGGCAGCCAACGTCGACAAGGTACAGCCGGCATTCGATTACCTCGTAAAGACACCGGTCAAGGAAGACGTCGTTGCCAAGTTCAAGGCAGCTTCTGTCAAGGGCAGCCAGTTCAAGCAGCCGCTGCTTGAGTTCTCCGGCGCATGCGCAGGCTGCGGCGAGACACCGTACGCTAAGCTCATCACTCAGCTCTTCGGCGACAGAATGTACATTGCCAACGCTACAGGCTGCTCCTCCATCTGGGGCAACAGCTCACCGTCCACACCGTACACAGTAACTCCGGAAGGCAAGGGTCCGGCTTGGGACAACTCCCTGTTCGAAGACAACGCTGAGTTCGGTTACGGTATGTTCCTCGCTCAGAAGGCAGTCCGTGAAGGTCTGAAGGCTAAGGTCGAAGCTATCGTGGCAGAAGGCGGCAAGGGTGCTGCTGAAGGCCAGAAGTGGCTCGATACATATAAGAACGGTGCTGAGAACGGCGCTGCTACAGACGCTCTCGTTGCAGCACTCGCTGATGTCGACACAGCTGAAGCTAAGGAAATCGTCGAGAAGAAAGACTTCCTCGGCAAGAAGAGCCAGTGGATCTTCGGCGGTGACGGCTGGGCATACGATATCGGTTACGGCGGCGTAGATCATGTCCTCGCTTCCGGCATGGACGTCAACGTCATGGTATTCGATACAGAAGTTTACTCCAACACCGGCGGTCAGGCTTCCAAGGCTACCCGTACAGGCGCTGTCGCTCAGTTCGCAGCTGCAGGTAAGGAGACCAAGAAGAAAGACCTCGCAGGCATGGCAATGACATATGGTTATGTCTATGTCGCTCACATCGCAATCGGCGCTGACTACAATCAGGCTGTCAAGGCGATCGCTGAGGCTGAGGCATATGACGGCCCGTCACTCATCATCGCTTACGCACCGTGCATCAACCATGGTATCCGCAAGGGCATGGGCAAGTCCATCACAGAGGAAGAGCTCGCTGTCAAGGCTGGTTACTGGTTCAACTTCCGCTTCAACCCGGATCTCGCTAAGGAAGGCAAGAATGCGTTCAGCCTGGATTCCAAGGAGCCGACAGACTCTTATCAGGACTTCATCGGCGGCGAAGTTCGTTACACATCCCTTATGCGCGCAAATCCGGAGCGTGCGAAGGCTCTCTTCGCAAGATCCGAAGCAGAGTGCAAGGAGCATTACGAATATCTCAAGAGACTCGTCGAAGTCTACAAAGCTCAGTAATTACATATGTAATTCCCGGAGGGGCACGCCGAAAGGCGTGCCTCTTTTGAGTGTCGTAATAGTTCGGACAGGCTGTTTCGATATTATAAGTCCGGCGGAAAGCATCATCTTCATCGAAAAACGCAGGTCCTTCCCTGCGAGCTTAGCAATGCTCACGCATTGCTGATCTCTCGGTCGGACCCGCAATGTTTTTCTCACGAAGATGGATACTTTCCGCCGGTATTGAAGTACGTAAACAGCCTGCCTGAACTGTTACTCTTCAATGGCACAGACAGCATACTTCTCTATCTCAAGCCCAACGCATCCATCATTTTCACCGAAAAACGCACTATACGAACAGCCTGCCTGAACTGTTACTCTTCAATGACTCAGCCAGCACACCTCTCTATCTCAAGCCCAACGCAAGACCGGCACCCGGATAGGTCCCATACATTAACAACATTTGCAAATTCTGCTCATATGTTGTATGATTCCTTGATAAGCATATCTTAGGCTCCCGCCCGGGATATGTTTTGAAACAAGGTGAACAGACATGATCCGCAAGCAGGATTGCGGAAAACGTTTTACAGCTTTTACGAGGAGATAACATGCCCGAAAAGAAACGTCCGTCGGACAGCCCCAAAAAGAGGCCCCGGGATATCAATGAGGAGCGTCCGGTCCCAAAGACCGCTCAGGTCTCAAAGGCCACTCAGGGCCCTGGGACCGCCCCGCGTAAGAAGAAAAAGAAAAAGCCGCTGAGCAAGGGAAGACTCATCCTGAAGAGGGTGCTGGAGGTCCTTCTCGGATTCTTTCTTGTACTCTTTCTGGTCGGAGGCATCTACGGCTTCGTCCGAATCAGGCCACTGTACACAAAGGCCAAGGAGCAGGTATACGACATCATTGCCAACATGAATACCGGTTCCTTCAGGCGGCAGACCAACACGTCCGTATATGATAAGAACGGCGAACTGATCGGAAAGCTCGGATATGAGCACTATGACTACATCGATATCACGGAGATCTCTGACTATATTCAGCAGGGATACATTGACGTTGAGGACAAGAGATTCAAGTCCCACCACGGCGTCGACTGGATCGCGACATTCCGTGCGGGTCTCGAGCTTATCCGCCATGGAGGTCACATCACGCAGGGCGGAAGCACGATCACTCAGCAGGTCATCAAGAACAATCTTCTCACCACAGAGAGGACATTTGACAGAAAAGCACTGGAAATCCTGATTGCCTCGCAGCTCGAAAAAGAGTTTACCAAAGCAGATATCATGGAATTCTACTGCAACAGCAACTATTACGGAAACAGCTGTTACGGTGTCGAGGGCGCTGCCCAGTATTATT
>JAFWIM010000021.1 GCA_017514845.1 Lachnospiraceae bacterium | reverse complement strand
CCAAGGCGTTCTTGGATTTCGATCTCGACTGACTGCGTTTCGGCAGGAGGGAAGTTTTTGAAAAAGAAAAAAGAGCTGTAACATCCGGCGGTCTGAGCATATCAGTCTGCCTGGTGTTACAGCTCTTTCTTTGTGCAGACTTCAACACAGGATTCTTGCGACGTAAGTCTACAAGGAATGTGCAGGACAAACTCGTCTTCAACATGGGTTTGAAGACTGTGCTGAAGCCAGCGCTTCCCGCACATTCTTATCCGTCGGCTCGCAGCTGTAAGGCCACTCGATGAGCCGGACGCCATTGGCCTCACATAGCTGTTTTTTCCGCTGGTCGAGCTCCTGCCGCGCGGCAAGGGCATCCTCGCCGCCGAAGAAGTCAATGGGCATATAGTGCTGAATTCCCTGATACTCGATGGCAGTTTTCAACGAGGGAATGTAGAGATCGAGACTCTGCCGTCCGAGCCATTCCGGCCGGTACTGGTAAAGAGTGTCCGGGTGGCGCTTCCGTATTGCCTGGAACAGGGAGAGCTCGTGCTTCCACTTTGGCTTTATCGTGCCGTCCGCCGTGAGCTCCGTCCGGATGCGGGTCCTCTTAAGACGCCAGTTCGTCCGCAGGCCGTCCTTCTCCTCATAGAGGGCAAGGTCCGTGTACCACCACTGAAAGAGCGGCATGATGACCCGGGTGAGGTCCAGGAAAAATTCAAGCTCGGATGTTATGTAGCCGCACTCTTTCATGTGCTCGATGTTCCGCCTTACGTAGACCGTCTTGGCCGGGTTGTGGTAGAAGGGCAGATTGCCCTGGAACTTGGCAAGCTTATCGGGCAGATAGGGGGAACGGAGGACCGTGCCACAGGTCCAGAGGTGGTTCTGATACCACGGGAGCGAGTAGTCGTAGAGGGAGTAGCCGCCGTAAAGGTCCTGGGAAGAATTCGTGTAGAGAAGGTGATACATGAGCAGGACCGCGTCAATATTTGCCTTATCGAAAATTGCCAGATAGTGGATTTTTTCCTCGTCCGGGAATAGATTCCGGACCGGATAGAAGGATTCCGCCTCCTTGCAGACTTCCATGATGACGAAGAACTGAGAGATATAGCTTTCCGGGAAGAGGAAGCAGGCCTTTCTGTCGGTGTCGATGTGGGCGAACTGGTCTATGAAGGCTTCCATGTAGGGGTTCGTGCGTATGCTGCCCGCCTTCTCTATAAATTCCTTAGTCGCGCGGCGGTAGGGAAGGTCCGACCAGGACAGCTGCACGAGGAATTTGTCGTAGCCCTCCGATTCATATTCCTCCCTGAGTTCGTCGAAGTCCTTCCGGTAGGATTCATGATCTTCGAGGAGTTCTTCGAGCGTGGCAAATGTAGACATCTCGTGGAACTGCGGATAGCGGTCCCAGAGCATGTCCAGCCTGTCGAAGGAATATGTGATCTGCGGCTTTTCGTGGATTGGCGGGTACAAAGATAAACTCCTTTCACGGATTGAATGTGGATGAAATCAGATCCGGACGAAGGTCTGCGAAGAGCAGATGCAGAGTGCCGCGTCCATAGTACGCGGACTTGCATCGCATAGGGGGGTGGCTCATGCCTCGAAAGACTGCCGGATTTGGCTCAAAAATCTCTCGGCAATAGGTGAAAATGTCTGATACCGCTTCCAGACCAGATAGAGTCTGGTCGTAAGAGTCGGCGCAAGAGGGCGGAACGCAAGTCCGCTTCCCGGGGTCGTGTTGAGGAGTCTGTCAAATGTCAGCAGATATCCCAGACGTTCCCTGGCAAACATCGATGCGTTGTAAGCCAGCCGGAAAGAACCCTCAAGGCGCAGCTGATCCATTTTCTCCTCAGCCCACCTCGGAATGTCCTTTTCCCATGACTGTCTGGAACAGAACAGCGGCAGCCCAAAGAGGTCATCCACCCGGATGGCCTCTTTTTTTGCCAGCGGATCATCTTCCGGCATCGCGACGCCCCAGACATCCGACTCAGGGAACATAATCGACTCATACTTTGCCGGATCGGGCTTCTCGCAGAGAACTACGAAATCCAAAAGCCCCTTGTCCAGCTTCTCCGCGACCTGTTCCGTATCGCCGCTGGTGATATGATACTGAAGTCCGGGATATTTTTCCTTAAAAGCGCTGATTTCTCTGGCAAGAAATCTGATCTGGTAGGACTCGGCAAGTCCGAAATACAGGTCACCGCCCGTGATATCGTCGAGAGAGACGAATTCCCGTTCAATCTTATCTGCCATACTTACAAGGTCTTCGGCGCGATTTCTCAGCAGCACACCCTCATCTGTCAGCTTGATCGAGAATGCGTGACGGGTGAAAAGCTTTTTGCCAAGCTCCTCCTCCAAAGCCTTCAGCTGCTTTGAGAGCGTCGGCTGCGTGACGTGGAGCGTCTCCGATGCCCTCGTCATATTTTCTTCCCGCGCTACGGCGAGGAAATATCTCAGGGTTTTTATTTCCATTTGCAAATGACTCCTCTCGGAATTCCAGATAAAACTATTCCTAAATGGAATATCACGATATTCATTATAGCAATTAGCGATGGTCTTCACAAGGTGATAAAATCTGTATTGTCAAAAGAAATTACTGGAGAGGAACATCATGAACCTGGAGCAAATGAAACAGAACCTGTCTGATGCAGGATGCCGCGGTGACCGCATAACAGAAATCATGACTCTGTGCGAGAGAGGCCACGTCCCGGAAGCCATTCAGAAAATGAAATCAGACCGCTGCCGGCTCATTGATGAACTTCATGAATGCGGGAGAAAAATCGATAATCTCGATTTTCTGATCAGGCAGACAGAAAAGGAAATCAGAAAATAACGCAGAAAGCCGTTTTGCTGACCAAAAGGAGGAAATGCAGCATGTTTAAAAAAGAAGAACTGAACCTGGTAACAGAGTGGGACAAGACGTTCCCGAAGAGCGATAAGGTGGAGCACAGCAAGGTCACATTTGTAAACCGTTACGGAATCACCCTTGCAGCTGATATGTACATGCCGAAGGAAAGAGAGGGAAAGCTTCCCGCAATCGCGGTAAGCGGTCCTTTCGGAGCGGTCAAGGAACAGTGCTCGGGGCTGTACGCCCAGACGCTGGCGGAGAGAGGCTTCCTGACGATCGCGTTTGACCCGTCCTTCACAGGCGAGAGCGGCGGTAACGTAAGATACATGGCATCCCCGGATATCAACACAGAGGATTTCATGGCAGCAGTGGATTTCCTGTCGCTGAATGAAAATGTTGATCCGGATCGCGTAGGCATCCTCGGTATCTGCGGATGGGGCGGCATGGCCCTGAACGCTGCTGCCCTCGATACAAGAGTCAAGGCGACGGTCGCGTCGACTATGTACGATATGACAAGAGTAAATGAGAAAGGCTATTTTGACAGCGAGGACAGCGAGGAAGCCAGGTATCAGCACAGAGCGGCTATGTGCGCGCAGAGACTTGAAGACCTGAAAGCCGGTGAGTACAAGCTGGGCGGCGGTGTCGTCGATCCGCTTCCGGAAGACGCGCCTTTCTTCGTGAAAGATTATTATGACTATTACAAGACAGAGCGCGGCTATCATAAGCGTTCGCTGAATTCCAACGGCGGCTGGAATGTGATCGGCTGCGAGTCCTTTATGAATCAGCCGATTTTGAAGTACACCAATGAGATCCGGAACGCGGTGCTCATCATCCACGGCGAGAAGGCTCATTCCTGCTACTTCTCCAGGGATGCATACGCAGCCATGACAGAGGGAAGCAAGTATGCAGACAACAAGGAACTCATGATTATTCCGGGCATGGTGCATACGGATCTGTATGACGGCGGCGGAAAGAACGCGATCCCGTTTGACAAGATCGAGAGTTTCTACAGAGAGAACCTGAAATAACTTTAGGCGGAGGTAATCGGTAAGAGCTTGTGTGACGAGTCGGGGACGGTTCTTTTCCGTGGAATACCAGTTCAGACAGGCTGTCTTAAATGTTCGTTTTCGTCGTAAAGCATCCATCTTCGTGAGAAAAACATTGTATATCCGACTGAGAGATCAAAAATGCTTATGCATTTTTAAGCTCGAGGGAAGGATATGCGTTTTTCGATGAAGATGATGTTTACGACGGATTAAGGAATTTCGCTACAGCCTTTCTGAACTGTCTCATGTGAAAAGAACCGTCCCCATTACGTGAGCAGAAAATCCGGATGCGGAATATGGGCAGCGGCATATTCGATGAAGCTGCGGACCGAAAACGGAGCATAAGCCCGCTTCGGAACCAGGAAGTAGAACATGCGGTCCGCACAGTCATAGTCCAGCTTAAAAAAGCGCAGGTTGGACCGCTTCGAACGCACCAGCCTGTCGCTTATGAAAGCGGCGCCGAGACCGTTGTCTGCGAGACGATAGGAAGTGACCATCTGAGCGATGGTCATTTTTATTTTGGGAGAGAAGCCGGCCTCCTCGAACATCTGCTGACTGCGCGCGTAGAGGTTGTTGCCCTCCTCGAGCAGGATGAACTCCACATCTCTGAAATGATCCAGACTGATCTTAGGGCAATCCTCCTCAGTATGTCTGCGGCACAGAATGTCGTCTGCGGTAAGGCTCACCCGATCAAGCTCCGGCGGCAGCGGAATATCCCTGTGTACAGCGAGAAGGATATGGTCGATGAAGGCCGGTCTGTGTTCGAACTGTGTGACGATTTCCGGGTTGCAGCTGAAAATGAGATCCAGATCCCATTTTTGAAGCTTCGCCTGAAGACTGACCGCGCTGTCCTCGCTGAGCTCGATCCGGATTCCGGGGTACTCTTTGGCAAATGAAGCAAGTATCGGAGCCAGTATATAGCAATTCAGAAAGTGAGTCCCGCCAAGTCGGAGTGTACCGGTCTTAAGTCCGCGCAAATCTTCGATCTGGCGAGCCAGGTCTTCCTCGAGGCGCAGTATACCCTGCAGAGTGTCGATGTAATTCTGGCCGGCTTCTGTCAGGGCGAGAGGCCGACGGCTTCTGTCGAAGAGCTCGGCTCCGACGGATTCTTCCACCCTTTTCACGGCAATGCTGAGGGCAGGCTGACTCATGTAGAGATGCTCCGCGGCGGCGGAAAAACTGCCGTCCTGATATACCTGATAAATATATTTCATGTCCTGTTCCATAGTCACCTCCGGCTCAGCAGCACACGGTCTAACTTCTATATTAGCCACACAGAGGCTAATTAACGTGGATAAGCTGATATAGCTCTGCAGTGTCTCCATGTGCTCTATAGTATTTATTGCATTTATAGATATATAAAATCTATAAAATTGATTATATAATAACTCCATGCTATTGTAAATACAGAAGAAATAGTTTATCTGCCAAAGTTCCAGGCAGACCGCATCGGAAAACAAATACACGTCAATAGCGAAAGGAGATCTGCAACATGTCACATTTGACTATCTGTCTTATCATCTGCGTACTGACAATGATCAGCTACGTCGTCGGAAAATTCCCCATTGGTCTTACCGCTATGCTCAGCATGGTGGCCTTCGTCATCACAGGATGCCTTGATCCGAACACAGCCCTCGGTTACTTCGGCAACGCCAACGGCGTAATGATGCTCTCCATGTTCGTGGTGGCAGCCGGTTTCAACAGGACACAGTTCGTCAAGAAATGCGCATCCAGCGTAAACAAGATTGCAAAAGGGTCCCTGACCCGAGTCATGTTCGGCTATGTTATCATCACTGCTCTGCTTGCCCAGTTCATTCAGAGCTCCGTCATCGTTT
>JAFWIM010000228.1 GCA_017514845.1 Lachnospiraceae bacterium | reverse complement strand
TGATCAATCCACTTCCGGCGTAAAGCATTCATCTTCGTGAGAAAAACATTGCGGGTCCGACTGAGGGATCGCGCAGGCGGCAACGGCCTGCGCAAGCTCGGAGGGAAGGACCTGCGTTTTTCGATGAAGATGATGTTTGCGCCGGTTTCAGTAGTTACGTTACAGCCTGTTCGAACTGCAGTCACTTATATACCGTGCCGGAAAGCTGTGTATAGACCATAATTCCCACCTGGCACACAAATTGAAAAAAATGGTTGACATTATACGAAGCTGAGAGTATATTACCATATAGATGTTAGCACTCCATATAAATGAGTGCTAACAAATAAACTGACTACACCTGACCATACATATAAGGAGATCAGCCGGACAGGATCAGAGGATCGCGTCCCGGCACAGGTCAGTACATCAGAAATTAATATGAGGAGGCAGTGTTATGAAATTAGTACCACTTAGCGACAGAGTCGTTCTTAAGCAGATCGAGGCTGAGGAGACAACAGCATCCGGTATCATCCTGACAAGCCAGGCGAAAGAGAAGCCGCAGCAGGCTGAAGTCGTCGCAGTAGGCCCGGGCGGAATCGTCGACGGTGAGAAGGTCGAGATGAATGTCGCAGTCGGTCAGAAGGTCATTTATTCCAAGTATGCCGGCACAGAAGTCAAGCTCGGCGAGGAAGAATATATTGTAGTACGTCAGAACGATATTCTGGCAGTTGTAGAGGAGGACTAAATCATGGCAAAAGATATTAAGTACGGCGTAGAAGCAAGAGAAGCACTGCAGGCAGGTGTTGATAAGCTTGCAAATGTTGTTCGTGTCACTCTCGGCCCGAAGGGCAGAAATGTTGTCCTTGACAAGAGCTATGGCGGCCCTACAATCACAAACGATGGTGTAACAATCGCAAAAGAGATCGATCTTGAGGATGGCTTCGAGAATATGGGCGCACAGCTCATCAAGGAAGTTGCTTCCAAGACGAACGATGTCGCAGGCGACGGCACAACAACAGCTACTGTCCTTGCACAGGCTATGGTAAACGAAGGCATGCGCAACCTGGCAGCAGGCGCAAACCCGATCGTTATGCGCAGAGGTATGAAGAAGGCTACAGACGCTGCAGTCGAGACACTTGCACGTATGAGCAAGCCGGTATCCGGCAAAGAGCAGATCGCCCGCGTTGCGGCAGTTTCTTCCGGCGACGACGAAGTAGGCGATATGATCGCTGACGCAATGGAGAAAGTCTCCAAGGACGGCGTTATCACTATCGAAGAATCCAAGACAATGCTCACAGAGCTTGATCTTGTTGAAGGTATGCAGTTCGACCGCGGATATATTTCCGCTTATATGTGCTCCGATATGGAGAAGATGGAAGCCAACCTCGAGGATCCGTACGTTCTCATCGTTGATAAGAAGATCAGCAACATCCAGGACCTCCTTCCGGTACTCGAGCAGATCGTAAAGAGCGGCGCTCAGCTGCTTATTATCGCTGAGGATATCGAAGGCGAAGCTCTGACGACTCTGATCGTCAACAAGCTGCGTGGCACATTCAACGTTGTCGCTGTCAAGTCCCCGGGCTATGGCGACAGAAGAAAAGATATGCTTCGCGATATCGCCATCCTGACAGGCGGCGAAGTAGTCTCCGATGAACTCGGCATCGAGCTCAAGGACGTCACAATGGCTCAGCTCGGCCGCGCTAAATCCGTCAAGGTCACAAAGGACAACACGATCATCGTCGACGGCATGGGCGATCCGGCAGCTATCGCAGAGCGCGTTGGCCAGATCAAGGCTCAGATCGCAGAGACAAAGTCTGACTTCGACCGCGAGAAGCTTCAGGAGAGACTGGCTAAGCTCGCAGGCGGCGTTGCTGTTATCCGCGTTGGCGCTCCGACAGAGACAGAGATGAAGGACAAGAAGTATCGCATGGAAGATGCTCTGAACGCTACACGCGCTGCTGTTGAGGAAGGTATCATCGCAGGAGGCGGCACAGCATACATCTCTGCTGCTGACGAGCTGTCCAAACTGATCGCAGGCCTTGATGGCGATGAGAAGACAGGTGCCCAGATCATCCAGAGAGCACTTTCCGCTCCGCTGTTCCGCATCGCTGAGAATGCCGGCGAAGAAGGTGCCGTTATCATCAATAAGGTCCGCGAAGCAGGTGAGGGAATCGGCTACAATGCTCTGACAGGCGAGTATGTCAACATGGTAGACGCAGGTATCCTTGACCCGGTCAAGGTCACAAGATCCGCTCTGCAGAATGCTAACTCTGTAGCAGCAACACTCCTGACCACAGAGTCCGCTGTCGCTCAGATCAAGGAGCCGCAGCCGCCGATGCCGGCTAATCCGGGAATGGGAATGATGTAAATAATATATTTGCTCATATGGGGGCTGTCGTATGACGGCCCTCTTTTAATTTGCTCTAAATTGTAGTAAAATTGTCTCACTACATGTTGCAGGGAGGATTAATTATGGGAGATATATTTGCTGAGCAGCTCGTAAAGCGCAAGAAGAAGCCGAGTGAACAGTTCCTGAAATACGCTCTGACCGCTCTGGTCGTCGTGTTCGCCCTCGGCGGGCTTTTCGTGAACGGAATTCTGGTCTATCTGGCACTTGCCCTGGTGATCGCATGCTACTTTGTTTTTCCGCGATTTAATGTCGAGTATGAATATTCCTACGTGAACGGTGAGTTCGATATTGACGTTATATATTCAATGCAGAAGAGAAAAAAGAAAGAGGTCTTTAACCTGCAGGACGTCGACTGTGTCGCTCTTTACGGCAACCCTGCACTTGCCCCGTACCAGACAGGCTATACTGTCACCGATTATTCCGCTTTCGACGCGCAGAGACCGCCGTATGTCATCGTTAAGGGCGGGGAAAAGCGCCTCATCTACATGCAGATCGAGGATCCGACCATTCTGGCGGACATGAAGCGCAGACTGCAGAGAAGGTTCCATGAATAATAAAGATGCTTTGACGAATCGTTGAATTTGGTATATGATGTTTTGCGCACCGGATTCGGTCTGGCATGTGTAAGCGATCGCTTATACGAATCCCGTGCCGGGTTCCCTGAGAGGGACCTCACTAACGATAAAGGGGAAGATTATGAGACAGTTCACTATTAAGCTCAACGATATCAAGGACGTGAAGAATTTTGTCACAGCCGTCAATGCGTATACGTTTGACGTCGATCTGGTCACTGGCCGGTATATCACCGACGCAAAATCGATCATGGGAGTTCTGAGCCTTGACCTGGAAGACAAGCTTCTGTGTGTCGTCCACACGGATGAGAGCGATGAGATCGCAGAGGATCTCGCAGCGTTTATTGTAACCGAATAAATAAGCTGCCCCGCCGCATGCGGCTGTGGGCTGCAAATGCCGGCTGCAGCGGATAATTAATCCTGTCTGCAGCTGTTTCATGCGCAGGCGGACCCGCCTCCGCCTTTGATTATGAGCGAGAGAAAAAGAAGCACAACTAATAACAGAAGAAGGAAGAAAAGAAGGAGAAGAAGCAGATTTCCACAGCTGCTATTGACAATCTGCATTCTTGTACTGGCGGCCCTGTGTCTCGTTTTTCTTGGCCGAACTTTCTTTCGGGCTGTCGGAAATAGTCCGGCGCAGACAGAAAGTGTGAGCGCGGTATCCCAGAGCGCCGAGGCAGGGACGGACCAGGAAGTCCCGGAGGAACCTGATGCGACGCCTACCCCGGAAATGATCAATCTGACTGAGGATATGATCCACACGGGGGACCTCATCCTTGTGAACAGCAGCTATCCCTATGATTTCGCGGCTAACGAGAGCAGTATCGGTCTGGTGAATATCCGCGGTTCGCAGAGTTTTTATTATCAGGTCGAAAAGACGGACTATGAAGTTGCCGGGCGTATGCTGCCCTCGCTCGACCAGATGATAGCTGCCTGTGACGCGGCTATGGGGACGAGCGAGACGGGCATCACTTCAGCCTATCGCTCCTATGATTACCAGCAGAATGTCTGGGATACGACTTCGGAGCAGAACGGCGAGGACTATGCGAGGGCGTATGTCGCGGTACCCGGCTACAGTGAACACCACACAGGTCTTGCGGTCGACATTGGCATATTCTATTCCGACGGTTCACAGGGAAGCTTCTCTGAGAGCCAGAACGCAGTCTGGATGGATGAGCACAGCAGTGAGTTTGGATTTGTTCGCCGCTATGCCGAGGATAAAGTTGATATCACGGGAATCCGCAATGAGAAATGGCATTTTCGCTATGTCGGTCTCCCGCACGCTGTTTATATGAAGCAGAATAATCTGTGCCTTGAAGAGTATCTGGAATATCTCGGTTCACAGACAAGTGCGGAGAATCCGTTGACTGTCAGCACTTCTTCAGGTACTTATTCGGTATGGTACACGTCAGAGACGTCTATCCCGAAGCCAAGCGGTGATTATCAGATCTCAGGTGACAATATTGCCGGCTATATCATCACTGTCCGGGTGTGAAGTATCCTGAGTGAAAAGCAGAATAAATCGGAGCAGACTATGACGAAAGACGAAGTTTACTCAATACTTAAAAATGCGCAGGGCTATGTGTCCGGTGAGAAGATCAGCAGCCAGCTCGGAGTGAGCCGGGCAGCGGTCAATGTCGCGGTCAAAGCCCTGAGGAAAGATGGATATGAGATCGCCTCTGTGACTAATCGGGGGTATTGCCTCATCAGCAGCCCGGACCGGCTGACAGTCGGAGACGTTATGAGCTATCTCGGCTCGGAGCGCATGCGGACGGTGCAGATCCTTCAGACGACGGACTCGACGAACCGGCGCGTGCAGGAGCTGGCTATGAGCGGAGCTCCGGATGGTCTGACAGTGGTTGCAAATGAGCAAAGTGCCGGGCGCGGACGTCTCGGCCGCACTTTCCATTCTCCGAAAGATACGGGAATCTATTTTTCCACTCTCTTTCGGCCGACCTGCGAGCCCTCCGAGATTGTCCAGATCACGACCTGGACGGCAGTGGCTATTGCGAGGGCAGTGGAGCGCACGACCGGCCTTCTGCCGGATATCAAGTGGGTCAACGACCTCATGATGGGAGAAAGAAAGATCTGCGGCATTCTGACAGAGATGTCTGTGGAGAGCGAGACCGGCACAATTCAGTATGTCGTTGTTGGGGCTGGAGTGAATGTCAATCAGGAGCCGGAAGATTTTCCGGAGGAGCTTCGCGGTATCGCCGGTTCAATCGCGATGGCAGTGGGCCATCCGGTCCAGAGAGCCAGACTTACGGCCTGCATGATCGAGGAGATGGATAATCTGCGCAGAGACTGGCCTTCGCGCAGGGCGGAGTATCTCAGAGCTTACAGGGAATTGTGCATAAGCACCGGGCGGGAAGTTCTGGTGACGGACGCGCGCCACACCGGAGAATTCGCAAAACACGGATTCTGTGAGGCTGTGAACGATGACTTCAGTCTTCGGATCCGCTATGAGGATGGCACATACGAGAATGTGAGCAGCGGCGAGGTGAGTGTCGTGCCGCGCAGGTCATAGAATAGTAAATCGCGATCTCTGATCGCGCGCGAGCTGCCGGAGGCTCAATCTTCAACACAGGGCTTTAAACCCATGTTGAAGACGAGTTTGTTTTGCACATTCCTCTCATGACTGAAGTCACGAGAATCCTGTGTTGAAGATTGAAAATCGGGGCTGCTGCATCATAAGGATGCGACAGCCCCGATTCTTTATGCCCTTTAAAGCTTCACGAAAAGTTTCTTCGTGATGTTTTAAAGGGTCTCTTTCGGCATTGTTTGACAGGTCTTATTCAGATTTATGGCTTTTATGTATTCGAGCATCCGTTCCAGGGTTTCTTCATCCGTGCTTTCATCGGCTTTGCAGATTTCCACAAGCAGGGAGTGGACTGTCTCCGATTCCCGGTCTGTCGCCAGCAGAGAGCGCTGCCACTGGGTGAGGAACCGCTGACCTTTCTCCCGTCTCTCAGGATCTTCGATGAGTTCATAGATCGGGCAGCCGAAATAATCGGCAAGCTTTATTAGATTTTTCCATCTGGGATAAGCTTTCTTACAGATCCAGTTGTTTACGGTCGTAAGGTTCAGCCCCGCCCCACGCGCTGCTTCTGCCTCAGTGCAGTTGTTGACACTGAGAAACCCGTTTATGTTCTCGGCAAGATAGAGCAGCATTTTGTCGCCCGTGTTGCTCATTGAAAAACCCCGATGCCTTACTGACATATCATTAATTCGATAATATACTAGTAATACTATTATACGAAATCCGTATTGAATGTATATACATATATACACAGAGCATTTATTCTTCATCGCGCAATACTCGTGACTTCAGTCGTGAGATACGCGCGCAAGATGACACTCGTCTTCATCGTGAGTACAATCTCGCGATGAAGAATAAACGCCTCAGCTGCACAATGCTCCACTGGAGCATTGTTACGCATGCTTAGGCACGGCGGATCGCAGACGTGCGCAGTGGAAAGCGCTTACGCGCTGCGCACGTCGCGACAAGAACGCCGAGGCGTTCTTGAAACTATTTGCTTCACCTAATTTTACAAAAGCTCTGTCCGGGTCGAAATTATTTAGGATAATAAACATGGGCATGTGAGATTAAAAATCCATTTTTATTGGATTTTTCCAAAGTTTCACCGATTATGAAGCTCAAGCTTGCCGAATCGGGATTTTTACGCTATATTGTATTCGACCAACGAAGGACATTAATCTCCGGTGAGATCAGGTTCACCGGAGACTCAGCAAAGTGGCGGCAAGCCGTCACCCGGCTGAAAAATCTCCGAAGTGTTATGCTGATCCTGAGGGCAGCCTGCCCGGACAGGATCCACACAGGGTTTTAGAGGAGGAATTAAAACCATGAAAATTCAGAATCTTGGAGAGCTTCTGGCATCAAAGACATATCCCGGCCGCGGCATCGTTCTCGGCAGGAGTGCTGACGGAAAAAGCGCGGTAGCTGCATACTTCATCATGGGCAGAAGCGCGAACTCCCGCAACCGCATCTTCGTGGCTGACGGCGAGGGTATCCGCACGCAGGCATTTGATGAATCTAAGATGGAAGACCCGAGCCTTATCATCTATGCGCCGGTCAGAGTTCTCGGATCGAAGACGATCGTATCCAACGGCGATCAGACAGACACGATCTATGAGGGGATGGACAAGCAGTTCACATTTGAACAGAGCCTCAGGACGCGCAGGTACGAGCCGGACAGCCCGAACTGGACACCGAGAATCTCAGGCGTCATCCGCTTAAAGGACGGTTCTTTCAATTACGCTCTTTCTATCTTAAAGAGCGCGGACGGAAACCCGGACAGCGATCATCGTTTCACATACAGCTACTCACCGGCTCTGGCAGGACAGGGACACTTCATCAGCACGTACATCGATGACGGCAGCCCAATCCCGAGCTTCGAGGGTGAACCGATCCCGGTAGAGCTTCCGAAC
Organism: Lachnospiraceae bacterium; assembly: GCA_017514845.1. Lineage (GTDB taxonomy): Bacteria > Bacillota > Clostridia > Lachnospirales > Lachnospiraceae > Chordicoccus. Next base: position 533 of record JAFWIM010000228.1, on the reverse strand, counting down.
GACATTGATGAGCTGACAGATATCATCTGGACTAACCTCAACGAGGACAACAAGGTCTCTCTGTTCGTCCGCTACATCGACATCGCAACCGGCAAGTACGAGACAAAGATCGTCAACAAGAACCAGTAATTAACTAAAACTTCCCACAGCCCACTAAGATAGCAGTCTCATCGTAAAATATACTTTCTCAGGGACGCTGCACGGCATAAGTTCGATCACGGAAATCAAAGATTTCCTATCTCACTTATCCCGCTCGGTCTCGCTGGCAGCGGTACTAATAGATTTTCATCACTTCGTTCGAAAATTTAAAGTACCGGCCGCCGGGCGACGCCCTGCGAAAGTATCATTTTCGATTTCGACTGTTCAGAAGTCGATAAGTGGGAAGTTTTGCCAGAGATTCAATAAAGGAGAACAATTGTCAATGAAAGAATTAGAATTGAAATATGGATGCAACCCGAATCAGAAGCCGTCTAAGATTTTTGTGAACAACGGCGCAGATCTTCCGATCGAAGTGCTGAGCGGCCGCCCGGGCT
>JAFWIM010000227.1 GCA_017514845.1 Lachnospiraceae bacterium | reverse complement strand
ATATTACAAGGCTATCTACTGGGCGGTAGAGAAAGGCATTACAAAGGGTTATTCAGATGGAACATTCGGAATTGACCGATCCTGCACCCGCGGTGAGATGATGATGTTCCTGTGGAGGCTTAAGGGAAAGAAGGAGCCGACGGCAGTATCGGTCTCGCCGTTCAAGGATGTACCAAAGAATCATGTCTTCTACAAAGCAATACTCTGGGGCTACCAGAAAAAGATTACGACGGGATATACTTCGGGACCAAAGAAGGGAACATTCGGCATTAATGAGAATTGCACTCGCGGGCAGATCGTGACCTTCCTTTACAGGGCAAGGAATCTATAACGGATGTAACATGACTTGAAATGAAGCAGAAATTACAGATTGACTGCATGCCGCAGTATATTACGGAGAGGAGTAAAAATGAATAATAACTGGAAAAAGCTAATGGCAGCCTTTTGCGCTGCATCAATGCTCATGACTCTGCCCGGGATTTCGGTATATGCGGTGGAATCGGAGACCCCGTCGGAAGCTGAACCATCGGATGCTATCACAACGCCGACGGATATAGTAGAAGAACCTGTTGAGGATGCAGTACTCACAGAAGTGGAAGCACCGGATCCGGAAGAACAGGAAGATTCTGCAGAGACTGTGGACCTTCCGGATGAGTATAGTCTTCCGACTGAAGACAATATGACCGAAGAATCGGTAGGTGTCAAACAATATAAGGTCGGAGATGGTGTCACGGCAACATTTGATCCGGAGACAGGGAGCATCGTGCTTACGACAACATCCGGCGGAACATTGTGGAGAGATTGGTTAGAGAGAGCCGGAATCGCAAGAAGAGAAATAACGTCGATAGCGGTCGTGTCAACTCCCGGAAGTGTACCGTCGAAGTGGAAAGTGAAGCTCCCGGCGGATGCGAGCGGATATAAATCCAGTGAATATTATCTTTTTGGCTTTCTGACCAATCTCATATCATTCGATTTTCGGGGATTTGATACGTCAAATGTAACGGATATGAGCTACATGTTTTATCAATGCTCCGATCTTCAGTACTTGAATCTGAGCGGCCTTGACACATCGAAAGTGACGGATATGAGATGTGTATTCTGGGGCTGCAAGAGCCTTACGAACCTGGATCTTCGCGGTTTAAGTATGTCAAATGTGACAGACATGGGGTACATGTTCAATGAATGCGGCGCAAAAACAGTGAATCTAAGTGGGATTGATATGTCAAATGTAACCAACATGTCCGGGATGTTCTTTTTCTGCCATAACCTTACGAACCTCTACATGAGCGGAACAAAAACGCCAAAAGTGACGAAAATGAACGATATGTTCTATCAGTGTAAAAGCCTGACATCACTCGATCTGAGAGGTATTAATACGTCAAAAGTAACGGATATGTCAGCTATGTTCAGCGGCTGCGAAAAATTGAAATACCTGGATCTCGGAGATTTCGATGCATCGAGCATAAAGAACGCAGAATATATGCTCTCTGGTTGCAACGCCCTTGAAATACTGATAACACCCAAAAACAAAATCAGTAAATGTGAAAGCTATTTGCCAAATCCCATGTATGACCGAAATGGGAAGGTATACTATCAGCTGCCTGTGAAGGCAGAGAGCATGGTGCTTGGAAGAACAAAAAAGCTGGCTGCATCGATCTTTATCGATGTGAGGGACTCGAACCACCCATACTATGATGCCATCTACTGGGCTGTAGCCAAAGGTATCACTAAGGGTTACCCGGATGGTACCTTCGGGATCAACCGGTCATGTACACGCGGAGAGATGGTCATGTTCCTGTGGAGATATGCAGGAAAGCAGGCACCGAAGCCCGTGTTAAAGAGTCCGTTCAAGGACGTACCGACATCGCACACTTTCTACAAGGCTATACTCTGGGCATACCAGAAGGGCATTACCAAGGGCTATTCTGACGGCACTTTCGGAATAAACAAAAGCGTTAGTCGCGGCGAGAGCATGATGTTCCTCTGGAGACTTAAGGGAAAACCGGAGCCGAAACCTGTATCGGTCTCGCCGTTCAAGGATGTACCAAAGAATCATGTTTTCTACAAAGCAATACTCTGGGGTTACCAGAAAAAGATTACGACGGGATATACTTCGGGAGCAAAGAAGGGAACTTTTGGCATTAATGAAAACTGCACGCGCGGACAGATCGTGACCTTCCTTTTCAGAGCTAGAAATCTTTAACGATTATTAAACATATTGGTTTGGATTTACCGGAAGGAGGAGTAAGAATATGAAAAAATGGAAAAAACTAATAGCAGGTTTTTGCGTCGCATCAATGTTCATGACAATGCCCGGAGTATCTGCCTATGCGGCAGAACCCACGGATGCGGAAATTGTCGAGATAAGTGAGGAAATATCGGATGACGCTCAGAACACCGAGAGTATTACGGAAGAAGTTGTCGACGCAGCGGAGCAGGAAATAGTAACGGAAACTGTAGATGTATCCGTCGATGATGTGGCTCCGGCAGAAATACTAGAAGATCCTGCTGAGTATGCTGAACTCGCGGAAGAAGACGCATCCTCACCCGAAACACAGGAAGATGCGGCAGAAACTGTAGATGGGACTCTGGAGCACAACGCTCCGGAAGAAGAAACATTAACCGGAGCAACAGCGGAGCCTAACGTTTACAGAGTCGGAGACGGTGTCACAGCGACATATGACGTGGATACCGGAAGCATTATTTTTACGACTACAAACGGCGGTACACTATGGAAAGACTGGATAGAGAGGACCGGTATTGACAGGAGGAGAATATTATCGATTGCCAACCGGCCATATTCCGGGGGAGATTCCTCAAAATGGCAGGTTAAACTGCCTGCGGATTCGAGTCATATTTTCAGCGGACTAAGTGCGCTTACAACATTAAATCTTTGGGGCTTAGATACGTCCAATGTGACAAATATGAGCTATATGTTCTATGATTGCAGAAGTCTTAAGTCCCTCGACCTTAGCTGTATAAAGACTCCACATGTGACGAATATGAGCTGTATGCTCAATAATTGCCTCGCACTTGCCAAACTTAACATTAAAGGCCTGGACACGTCAAATGTGACGAATATGAGTTCAATGTTCTATAAATGCAAAAGCCTGACTACACTTACTCTATCCGGATTAGAAACGTCGAATGTGACGGATATGAGTGACATGTTTTTTCAGTGCGAAAGCCTTGCCGGCATATACATGCCCAATCTGAACGCACGCAATGTTAAGGATATGTCTTACATGTTTTGCGGTTGCAAAAGCTTAACTACGTTGGACTTTAGAGACTTTGTAGCAGAGAATGTCACAAATGTAAGCTATATGTTCAACGGCTGTGAAAAACTGAAATATCTGGATCTCCATGAATTAAAAATAAAAAAAGTAAATAACGCAAAGAACATGTTTACCGGGTGCAAAGCTCTAAATGTTCTGATAACCCCCAATATCTACGGAAGTAGTTTTAAGATTGATCTTCCACATCTCATGTATAACAGAAGCGGGTTGAGGTTTAATCTGATGCCTCTCGACAACTATAGCGTAGTGCTCGGTAAGACACGAGCACTGGCAGCTTCGGTGTTTAGCGATGTGAGGAATCCGGCACATCCGTACTACAATGCCATCTACTGGGCTGCAAAGGAAGGTATCACTAAGGGCTACTCGAACGGAACATTTGGGATCAATAGAGATTGCACTCGCGGTGAGATGATCATGTTCCTGTGGAGGTATGCAGGCAGACCTGCACCGAAAAACGTAGCGATATCTCCGTTCCGGGATGTGCCAAAGTCTCACGCCTACTACAAGGCTATTCTATGGGCATACCAGAAAAAGATTACCAAAGGTTACGGTAACGGAACCTTTGGAGTAAAACGAAAAGTGACCAGAGGTGAGAGTATGATGTTCCTCTGGAGGCTCAAGGGTAAGCCGAAGCCAAAGGCGGTATACAAATCACCGTTCAAAGATGTCGCAAAGAACAATGTATTCTATAATGCGATTCTCTGGGGATACCAGAAAAAAATCACGACAGGCTATACAGGAGTAAAGAAAGGAATGTTTGGACCTAAAGATAACTGCACGCGAGGACAGATTGTGACTTTCCTCTACAGAGCACAGTCAATATAAGACCTTAAATAACGTTATGGGCTGCCGCACTTTGGTGCGACAGCCTCTTTGCTTTTGGAAAGAAGCAAAAAATAGAATTAAAAATGCTGATGCAGGATTGTGCAAAATGGCTTATAATGAATTAGTTAGGCAGAATATTTTAGTGGAGATGCCCACGATCTATGCAGATGACAGAGGGCTATAACGGCCTCATGGCAGAGATACTTGGGTCATATCCGGGAGGAAGATAAATATGGCAGTGACAACATTTGCAGCAATTGACATCGGATCGTACAACGTTTCGATGGAGATCTTTGAGATCACGAAGAAGAACGGTCTCAGGTCTCTGACGACGGTGCGGCAGAGCATGGAGCTCGGGCGGGACACCTACACGAAACGCCGAATCACATCTCAAAGCCTCAAGGAACTGACGGCGATACTGAAAGACTACAGCCGGATCATGAAAGAGTACGGCGTGACCGCCTACAGGGCCTGCGCGAAATCGGCTTTCCGCGAGGCGCGAAATCTTCAGCTCGTGCAGGAGCACATTCGCAACAAAACGGGGATCAGCGTCGAGGTCCTCTCGAACGCCGAGCAGCGTTTCCTCGGCTACAAGGCTCTGGCATCCCGCGGTGAACAGTTCGAGCGCACGATCGAGAAGGGCACAGCCATCGTCGACCTGTCGGGAGGCACGGTCCAGATATCCCTGTTCGACAAGGACAATCTGATCACTGCCCAGAACCTGATGCTCGGCTCTCTCAGAATCAGTTCGAGGCTGGCCTCTTTCCTCGGCAAGACGACCCACCCGGATGAGCTGATCGACCAGCTGATCCGCAAGGATATCCTGAATTACAAGCGCATGTACCTGAAGGACCGCAATATTGACACGATGATCCTGGTCGGCGATTATTTCACGAACCTTATTTTCCAGAACCGGTCCGACGCCAACAAGCTGGAGTCCCGGGAGGAGTTCACCGCGTGGTATGACAGGATCATTACGATGACTCCGCGCGACCTCTCTATTGAACTTGGCGTCGATATGGAAGTTGCAAATGCCGTTATCCCCATGGCCGTCCTCTACAACCGCATCATGAACGTCTTCGGGGTCAATGAGGTCTGGCTGCCGGGCATCCAGCTGACAGACGGTATCGCTTACGATTACGGCATGAAGACGAAGCTGATCAAGTCTGCTCACGATTTCGATCGGGACATTGTGCTTGCGGCACGCCGGACTGCGAAGAGATACGCGAGCAACAAGCCCCATGCGGACCTTATCGTCAAGGTGGCAGATGAGATCTTCAAGGCGGTCCGCAAGGACTCCGTGCTCACAGCCCGCGACAACATCCTGCTCAAGGTGGCCTGCTATATGCATGACTGCGGTAAGTACATTTCGCTGGTCAATGTGGCTGCCTGCTCCTACGACATTATCATGTCGACGGAGATCATCGGCCTTTCCGATACGGAGAGAAGGATTATTGCAAATGTCGTCCGCTACAACACCGATCCCTTTGAATTCTACGGTGAGAATAAGAGCGGTCTCTCTGAATATGACTACTTAAGAGTCGCTCAGCTGACCGCCATATTGAGGGTGGCCAACAGCCTGGATCAGAGTTATTTGCAGAAATTCTCAGAAGTTCACGCCGTCAAGAAGAATGACCGACTGACAATTGAGGTTTCAACAACACAGGAATTTACGCTCGAGGCAGGTCTCTTTGAGGAGAACGTGGATTTCTTCGAGGGTATGTTTGATATTGAACCCGTACTCAAAGTCAAAAGAATCGTATAAGGGGAAGAGACATGGCTGATAATAAAGATATTATTGAACAGGTGAGCAGTGAAGCGACAGACAAGGCGGCTGACAAGAAGGCTGCGGCAAAGAAATCTTCGGATAAGAAGACGGCAGCCAAAAAAGGAACTGCGAGGAAGGCAGGAACAAAGGCCGGCGAGAAAAAGGCGGCTGATAAAAAAGCTGCGGACAGAGCCGGCGAAAAGAAGGCGGGAGATAAGAACAGCGATATGAGCAATGCAATAAAAATCGATGAAGTCAAAATCGGCGCTGACAGCGGAAAAGACGCGCAGAATTCTAAAGGCGTCAATTTCAGGAACCCCGAGTACTACAGGAACAGGGAGCTTTCCTGGCTGCAGTTCGACGCGAGATGCCTCTCAGAGGCCAGGGACCGCCAGATCGTCCCGCTCTTTGAGCGCCTGAAGTTCCTGTCAATTACTGCCTCGAACCTTGATGAATTCAATATGGTCCGCGTCGCATCCTTAAAGGACCAGGTCAACGCGGGTTACACGAAGAAAGACATTTCCGGACTCAATCCCGCTCAGCAGCTGGAGAAGATTTCCGGGGCGATGCATACATTTGTTAAAGAGCAGTATACGACCTACAACAGATCGCTTCTGCCCGCTCTTGAGAAAGCCGGTCTGGAGATCATCGGCGATTACAACAATCTGACAGAAGCACAGTGCGCTTTCCTCGACCGCTATTTTGAGGAGAATATTTATCCGATCCTCACGCCGATGGCCATGGATTCCTCGAGACCGTTCCCGCTCGTCCGCAATAAGTCTCTCAATATCGGCGCGCTGATCGCGTCCAAGGAGGGGAAGAAGAAGGAGGAGAAGGTCGAATTTGCAACCGTACAGGTGCCTTCTGTGCTCCCGAGAATCGTGAATCTACCGGATGCGGAGGACGGACACAAGGTCATTATCCTGCTCGAGGAAGTTGTCCGCAAATACATCGGCAACCTGTTCCAGCACTACCGCGTGCTGTGCGCTTATCCGTACAGAATCATGAGAAACGCCGAGCTCGACGTCGACGAGGATGAGGCTGAAGATCTTCTGAAGGAGATCCAGAAGCAGCTCAAGAAGCGCCAGTGGGGCGAGGTCATCCGCCTGGAGATCGAGGAGGGCGTGGATAAGCGGCTTCTCAAGATCCTCACGAAGGAGTTCAAGGTCTCCGAGTCCGACATCTTCTTTATTCCGGGACCGATCGACCTCACGTTCCTGATGAAGATGTACGGCCTTCCGGGATTTGACAAATACAAGACACCGAAGTACAACCCGGCCCCGGTCATTGACTTTATGAATGATGAGAACATTTTTGATGTCATCGCAAAGCACGATGTTCTTGTGCATCATCCGTATATGTCATTCGATCCTGTCGTTCAGTTCGTGCAGAAGGCTTCGGTCGACCCGCAGGTCCTGGCAATCAAGCAGACCCTGTACCGCGTGAGCGGCGATTCACCGATCGTTGCAGCCCTGGCCAAGGCGGCGGACAACGGCAAGCAGGTCACGGTCCTTGTCGAGCTGAAGGCAAGATTCGATGAGGAGCACAATATCGCATGGGCAAAGATGCTTGAAAAATCAGGCTGCCACGTCATCTACGGTCTGCTCGGCCTGAAGGTCCACAGCAAGATCACGATGGTCATCCGCCGCGAGGAGGACGGCATCCGCAGATATGTACATCTGGGAACCGGCAACTACAATGACTCTACCGCCAAGCTGTACACAGACCTCGGTCTCTTTACTGCAGATAAGCAGATCGGCGCGGACGCGACGGCGGTCTTTAACATGCTGTCCGGTTACTCGGAGCCGGAGAAGTGGTATAAGCTTCTTGTCGCCCCGATCTGGATGAAGAATAAATTCCTCTACCTCATTGACCGTGAGAAGAAGAACGCCGAGGCAGGCAGACCTGCCTACATCAAGGCCAAAATGAATTCTCTGTGTGACCCGGATATCATTGAGGCTCTTTATGCTGCATCGGCAGCCGGAGTCACGATTGAACTTTTGATCCGCGGCATCTGCTGCCTTAAGACCGGGATTCCGGGTGTCTCCGAGACGATTCACGTCCGCTCGATCGTCGGAAACTTCCTCGAGCATTCCAGAATTTTCTGGTTCTGCAACAACGAGGATCCGGAAGTTTTCATGGGCTCCGCGGACTGGATGCCGAGAAATCTTGACAAGCGAGTCGAGATCGTATTCCCGGTCGAGGATGAGACGCTGAAGGAAGAGGTCATGCATATTCTTCAGACTGAATTTGAAGACAATGTAAAAGCTCACATCCTTCAGGACGACGGAGAGTATGTGAAGATTGACAAGCGCGGCAAAAAACTCGTGAACTCACAGGAACAGTTCTGCCAGGAAGCGTGGGACCGCATTCCGAAGAGCCCGGACCCGATTGAAAGCAGAAGATTTATTCCGGCGGAGCCGCCTGTATATGATGAAGAAGAGGGTGAGACAGATGAAGTTTGATTATCTGATAGTCGGAGCAGGACTGTACGGGGCTACATTTGCATATGAAGCCGGAAAAAGAGGAAAAGAGTGCATTGTCATCGACAAGCGCGATCATATCGCCGGCAACATTTACTGCAAGGAAGAAGAAGGAATCCTGATTCATCGCTACGGCGCGCACATTTTCCATACATCCGACGAGGAAGTCTGGAAGTATGTCAATCAGTTCGTATCCTTCAACAATTTCGTGAATAGTCCGGTCGCTGTCTATAAGGATGAGCTGTATAACCTTCCGTTCAATATGAATACATTCTCGAAAATGTGGGGCATCCGCACGCCCGCTGAGGCTAAAGCGGTCATCGCCAAGCAGATTGAGGAGCTTGATATTGACGAGCCAAAGAACCTCGAGGAGCAGGCTTTAAAGCTCGTCGGCCGCGATGTCTATGAGAAGCTGGTCAAGGGTTACACGGAGAAGCAGTGGGGCCGCAAGTGCACGGAGCTCCCGGCTTTCATTATCCGACGTCTGCCCCTGCGCTTTATCTATGACAACAATTACTTCAGAGACAAGTATCAGGGCATTCCAATCGGCGGTTACAACATTATTATCGAGAAGATGCTGGAAGGCGCGCTGATTGTACTCAACACGGAGTTCAAGGACTTTATCAGCAGGAACCCGGATATTGCGGAAAAGATCATCTACACCGGCCCGATTGACGAGTACTACAATTTCTGCTACGGGAATCTGGAGTATCGCAGTGTCAGGTTCGAGGATGAGCACTATGACACGGACAATTTCCAGGGCAACGCTGTCGTGAATTACACGGAGGCGGAAGTTCCCTACACGAGAATCATCGAGCATAAGCACTTCGCTTTCGGAAATCAGCCGACCACGATCATCTCGAAGGAGTATCCGAGTGAGTGGAAGCCGGGCGTGGAGCCGTATTATCCGATCAATGATGAGAAGAACACGCGGCTCTTCAAGAAATATCAGGCTCTGGCCGATAAGGATCCGCATGTCTTCTTTGGCGGACGTCTTGGTAACTACAGATATTATGACATGGATAAGGTCATAGCGCAGGCTCTGGCGGATGTTAAGATGGAGTTTCATGAGGATTGATGTGCGGACTTTGAGACGGTGATTGTCGGCGGACGCGACTATATGACTTACAATTGGATGTAGTATTGTCGAGTGTGGTCCTTGGCGAATTGCTGATGAACGCAGTTTAATTTTACGCTCAATAGGATGTAATATTGCAGAGTATGGTCCCTGGCGGATTGCAGGGAGGGAACAGATTATGGCAGAGTATGAGAATAATTGTTTTATACTGCATGGCGCGGTCGTATGGAGTGAAGGGCCGCAGGAGCTTCGCCAGCTGGAAGACGGATATGTGATATGCGATGAAGGTCTGTGCGCCGGAGTCTTCGAGGAGATCCCGGAGGCTTACCGGGATTTTCCGGTCGAGGATCACTGGGATGGTGTCATTATTCCGGGTCTTGTTGATCTCCATGTCCACGCAGCCCAGTATAATAACAGAGCCCTGGGAATGGATATGGAGCTGATTGAGTGGCTTGATGTGCTGACCTTCCCTGAGGAAGCAAAATATGCGCAGGATCGGGATTATGCGCTGATGTCGTATGACGCATTTGCAGAGGACCTCTTTATAGGGGCAACGACGCGGGCTGTCGTATTTGCAACTGCCGATTATCTAACGACATTAAAACTCATGGATGCGCTCGAGGACAGAGGCCTTGTCACCTATGTAGGCAAGGTCAACATGGACCGAAATGTGCCGGATTATTATGTGGAGACGACAAAGAAATCTCTGCGGCACACGGAACGCTGGCTCTCCCGGGTGGATGGCCGCTATGAGAATACGATGCCGATCCTGACGCCCCGCTTTACGCCGACATGCACTCGGGAACTAATGGATGGCCTCGGTGAGTTGGCTAAAACGCACGGCCTTCCTGTACAGTCCCACTTGAATGAGAACCCCAGAGAGGTTGAGTGGGTGAGAGAACTCGAGCCCGATTCGGCAAGCTATTCGGATACATACCTGCGCAGCGGGCTCTTTGGCGGCGATGTGCCGACGATTATGGCGCACTGCATTTATAACACGGAGGAGGAAATTGCTCTCATGCGGGACCGCGGTGTCTATGTTGCCCACTGCCCGCAGAGCAACCTGAACATCGCTTCCGGCATCGCGCCTGTGCGCCGATTCCTCGACGAGGGGATCCATGTCGGGCTCGGCACCGATGTTTCGGGCGGGCATTCAGCTTCGATTTTCGAGACGATGAAGGCTGCGATCCAGTCATCGAAGATGTACTGGCGCTACGTTGATTCCACGAAGAAGCCGCTCACGTTCCCGGAGGCCTTTTATCTGGGCACGCTCGGCGGCGGCGAGTTCTTTGGCCGGTGCGGAACGTTCCGCGAGGGCTATGAGTTCGATGCGGTGATCCTGGAGGATTCCAACCTCTATACGATGCGCGATCTTACGCCGGCTGAGCGGCTGGAGCGGATTGTATATCTTTCGGATGACAGGAATGTGACAGGGAAATTCGTGAGGGGAGAGAAGCTGTATTAGTGAGCTGCATGCGCTGTGTGCCCGGAACCTCACAGATGATTGCTGGGCTGCGATTTTTTCCAGCATATGTGAAGACCGCAGAGATTCGTTTTAGTGTTTCGTCAGCTCACGCAGACATGAATCCCACGCCAGATCTCGCGGACGAGACTTGAACTTACAGATTTATTGGGATTTTGGCTTGAATTTAAATAGGGCTTGACTTGGATGAGGGCTGTCGCCTGGGTGCGATGGCTCTCATTTTGTCTGCCAATATATCTCAGCGTGAGATGACCCCCGCCTCTTTAGGCGGTGGGTAACAAACAAACCAGTCTCAGTGGCGGGTGTCAACCTCCCACTGAGATATACGCTCCGCGAGGACTCGTAGGCGCCGACCGTAGCGAAGCGGAGACCGCAGGGATACGGTTGGGAATTATGTCAGCTGACGCCGACCCGAATCCCGCGCCAAGTCTCGCGAGCGAGACTTGAATTCAGATGATCTTGTCAACAAGTATTTAGAAAAAGTTCTAAATACTTGTTGACAAAGAGGGACAGTAATAGTAATATCTATTTAGAAAGAGTTCTAAATAGAAGAAATTCTAATTAGTTGACTTTTATAAAAGGAGTATAAATAAGAGAATTTCTGTATTTCATAGTAGAAGAGTATCACTTCCATAGGAGTTGCAACCCGCAAGGGGATGGAGGTTCATATGGAACAGGAATTCTCGGAATAAAAGCATGGAGGCTCAGATATGGCATTTGCAGAGACATTTAAAGCACTGTCCGATCCCGTGCGAAGGCAGATATTGGATCTGCTGAAGGAAGGTCCAATGTCTGCCGGAGATATCGGATCACATTTTGACATGACCGGTGCAACTATTTCTTATCATCTCAAGATTTTAAAAAAAGCGGACCTCGTTTTTGAGAGCAGAGACAAGAATTTCATTTATTATCAACTCAACACCACGGTCCTCGAGGAGATTATGCTTTGGATCTCGTCATTAAAAGGAGGCGATTTCGATGCTGAAAGCAAATAAAAAGACACTTATCATCACAAGTATCATCACGATTCTGCCTATCTTTGTCGGTATTTTTTTCTGGAACCGGCTGCCGGATGTGATGGCAACTCATTTCGGTATTGATAATACAGCTGACGGATTCAGCAGCAAACCCTTCGCTGTCTTCGGGCTTCCGCTGTTCTGCCTGGTAATTGATTGGGTGGCAGCTTTTGTTACTTCACATGATCCGCGAAGGAAAAACATCAGCCCTAAGATGTTCACCCTGGTTCTCTGGATAGTTCCGATCATATCAATTTTCTGCGCCGTGATTGTGTATCCCGCAAATCTTGGGTATGAGCTGGACATAACACTTTTTGCCGAGATTTTTATGGGCTTGCTGTTCGTCATCTTAGGAAATTTCCTTCCGAAAGCGAGGCAAAATTATACGATCGGAATCAAGATTCCGTGGACTCTTGACAACGAGAACAACTGGAACCGGACCCACAGACTGGCCGGTTACCTCTGGATGGTTTGCGGAATGTTCTTCATTATCATGGCTTTGATTGGTCTTGGCAGAACGCCATGGATTCTTGGTATATTTGGCTTGATGGTTCTGATACCCTGCATCTATTCCTATGTGCTTCATGTCAAATACAATATGT
>JAFWIM010000226.1 GCA_017514845.1 Lachnospiraceae bacterium | reverse complement strand
AGTGTTTCCAACTCTGGCAAGATTTAGGGAAAAGGGGGTAAGCCCGTGGAGGCAAAAAAGTGGAAAAACAAAATATCGAAATACCTCCGTCAGGTGAACATTGACCCGAAGCAGTATGACTCGCTTGTCCGGACTTTGTCGGATATCCTTGAGCAGAGGGACGCCTGTTTTGAGCAGTATGTGCAGGACGGTGCGGTCCCGGTCATCGAATACACCAATAAAGCCGGAGCTACGAACACGGTCAAGAATCCGAAGCTTGTCATGTGGATGGATCTCAATACCCAGGCGCTCGCGTACTGGAAAGAGCTCGGTCTGACGCCTGCGGCCTACAAGAAAATGACCGGCGGCAAGCAGGGAGAAGAGAAAGGCAGCGCTCTGGTGGAAGCGCTGAAGGCGATTGAAGCAAGTTAATGGTAAGCACTGGAAGGTAGCACTTGACTATGCGGAAGGCATCAGGTCAGGCCGGATCAATGTGAACATCGAAAGAAAGCAGTGTGTCGAACGGTTTTTCAGAGACCTGGAAAATCCGGATTATGAGATCAGACCAAAAGGACCTGAGTTTGTAATTAACATCATAGAGCGGACGCTGTGCCACCAACAGGGTGAGGCTCTGGACGGCACTCCGATGCGCGGAAAACCGTTCTTGCTACAGCCTTTTCACATTTTCATAGTCTACAACCTTCTCGGCTTCTTTCATAACGGTACGGAAATCGTGCGCTTCCATGAAGCGCTTATTTTTATCCCCCGAAAAAATGTAAAAACATCGTTCGCGGCGTCACTTGCATGGGCGTTGTCCCTCTGGTATCGCCGATCAGGAGCTAAAACCTATGTATCCTCCGCGGCCCTCATGCAGAGCTTGGAAACGTTCAATTTCCTCGTCTACAATGTCAAGCACATGAAAGAGGACGACAAAGACGGCGGACATGTCCATATTATAGACAACAATAATGAGCACTCCATGGAAGCGACGCTTCCGGATGGCTCTTTTTTTATACGCGCACTCGCAGCGAATCCGGATACGCAGGATTCACTTAACTGCAATATTGCAATCTGTGACGAGATCCACGCGTTCAAATCTCCGAAGCAGTACAACCTATTCAAAGAGGCCATGAAGGCCTACACGAATAAACTCATGATCGGGATCTCGACAGCCGGCGACGATGCGAACGGATTCCTCGGCCAGAGATTGAAGTACTGCCGGAGCATTCTCGACGGAACGATTAAAGACGAGCAATACTTTGTTTTTATATGCTGCGCGAATCCGGACGAGAACGGGAATATCGACTACACGAATCCTGTTGTTCACGAGCAGGCGAATCCGTCTTACGGCGTCACGATCAGGCCGCAGGAGATCCTTAACGACAGCTTGCAGGCCCAGAACGACCCGCAGCAGAGGAAGGACTTCTTCGCGAAGTCCCTGAACGTGTTCACAAACGCGATCAAAGCATATTTCAATATCGCAGAATTCAGAAGGTCGGACGCTGGGTATGATTGGACGCTTGAGGAGCTTGCACGGCTGCCTATCAAGTGGTTCGGCGGAGCTGACCTATCTAAGATGCACGACCTGACAGCGGCCGTGCTCTACGGGGAGTATAAAGGCGTCAATATTATCATCCCGCATTGCTGGTTCCCGGTAGTCGCTGCGCACGAAAAAGCAGAAAAGGATAATATCCCGCTTTTTGGTTGGATGGATGACGGTTGGTTAACAATGTGCAATACTCCCACGACGGAGTACAGCGACATTGTTAAATGGTTCATCGAGATGAAGCAGCGCGGTTTTAAGATTGCGCAGGTCGGGCATGACCGGAAATTCGGACGTGAATACATCCGGCTGATGAAAAATGCAGGTTTCAAAGTCATTGACCAGCCTCAGTACTATTACGTGAAGTCTGAAGGATTCCGCCATATTGAAAAAATGGCAAAAGACGGGAAACTGTACTATCTGCATGCCGAACCTTATGAGTATTGCGTTGAGAACGTCCGGGCAGTTGAAAAGACGGACGATATGATCATGTACGAGAAGATACAGCAGACCTATCGAATCGATATTTTTGACGCCTCTGTCTTTGCATGCGTCAGATATTTAGAGAATGTTGATAAGAACGCCAAGACGGCGAACTGGTGGAAGGAGTGAGTATGGCCAGAAAACGTAAAAATAAAGTGCGGAGCGGCACGAGTCCGGCCGGATCCACCAGGGCGACAATCCTGCTCAGTGATCCGAAAGCCTACGACCTGCTCTGTCTGGACGGGTACACGAAGCTTAGCAAGAATCCGGAAGTAGTGACCGCTGTCATGAGGATAGCTGACCTGATTTCGAGCATGACGATTCACCTTATGGCGAATACAGCCAATGGTGACACGCGGATTGTGAATGAATTGTCACGTAAAGTCGACATCAACCCGAACCGGTACATGACACGCAAGACATTCATCTCCGCGGTCGTTAAGAATATGCTCCTCGGCGGTGATGGGAACAGCGTTGTCAGGGTCAGGACAAAAGGCGGTCTTATTGACGATCTGGAACCGATACAGCCGTACCGTGTCAGCTTCTATCCGGAAGGATACGGCTATTATGTGCTGATCGATGGCCGAAAGTACAAAGCTGACGACCTGATCCACTGTGTATGGATGCCGGACGACGAATATCCATGGCTCGGCGACGGCGTCAGGGTCGTGATTAAAGATATCCTGGCTAATCTTACGCAGGCAAGGAAGACAGAGAACGCTTTCATGTCTTCGAAATATAAACCTCCGCTTGTTGTGAAGGTCGACGGTCTCGCGGATGACTTTTCGAGCAAGCAGGGCAGAACGAAGCTGATCGAGGAATATCTTGAAACAGCCGAAGACGGTCAGCCGTGGGTAATTCCCGCAGATCTAATCGATGTCAAGGAAATCAGACCGCTTTCGCTGTCGGAGCTTGCGATCAATGACACGGTCGAAATCGATAAAAGAGCAGTTGCGGCGCTATTCGGTATTCCCGCTTTCCTCCTGGGCGTCGGGAAATACGACCAGAACGAATGGAACTCTTTTATCAATAACACGATCGGCACCCTCTGCCGTGGGATTGAGCAGGAATTCACAAGAAAGCTCATCCTGTCGTCGAAATGGTACTTCCGATTCAACACGACCTCGCTCATGGACTGGAATATCGAGCAGATTGCGGATGTTTACGGCGGTCTGTCCGATCGCGGTATTATTACCGGAAACGAAGTGCGCGACAAACTCGGCATGAGTCCGCTGGAAGGTCTGGACAAACCGCGGATTCTTGAGAATTACATCCCTGTCGACAAGATAGGTGATCAGAAAAAGCTACTGCAAGGAGGTAAGAGCGATGATAAATAGAGCTCTTTTGCAGATTCGGACGATTCCGTCCGAGATTCAAATCAGGAAAGATGGCGAAAAGCCCCGCATTGAGGGATACTTCGCTGTTTTCAATAGCAACTACGAGATATTCAAGGGCTGCACTGAGTCCGTAGCGCCGGGCGCGTTCACCGAAGAACTGCATTCCGACGTGAGGGCACTGATCGACCATGAATCGCGTCTTGTTCTCGGTCGCACGACTGCGGGAACGCTTGAGCTCAAAGAAGACGAGCACGGACTGTGGGGCGGCATCGATATCAATCCGAACGATACCGAAGCCATGAACCTTTACGCGCGCGTTCAGAGGGGTGATGTTTCGCAGTGTTCTTTTGGATTTAATATCCTTGCTGAAGAACACGAGGAGCGCGAGGACGGTACACATCATTTCACTATCAAGAAGGTCAAACTTTACGAAGTCTCATGCTGCACATTCCCGGCCTATGAAGATACTGCGATCTCTGCCAGAAAAGCGGACATCGAGGAAATCGAAAGGCGCAAAGCTGACGTATGGCGGGAGGAAACAAGGAAGAAACTGAAGGAGGTAAGTCATGGCACTGAGAGTGTTAATGCTTAAAAAGCGCATCGAGGACAAGCGCAGCGCGCTTGAGGAGCTGAAGAAGGTCGATTTCGCACAGCGCGAAGCAGATCTAGAGAAATCTATCGAGGAAGCGACGACCGATGAAGAGCGCTCTGTAGTCGATGAGGCTATTGAGAAGTTTGAAGCAGAAAAGCGTGAGAACGCTGAGGCGGTCAGGGAGCTCGAAGGAGAGATCGAAAACCTCGAAAAAGAGCTCAGAGAGATCGAAGATAACAATGAAACAACGCCGGCAGAACCGCAGGGCGATGCGGATCCGGAAGAGAAAACAGAAGAAACAGAAGAAAGGAGCGGTTTCGCTATGTCTGAAATGACAAAGAGAGTCGGGCTTTACGCACTGACCGAGGAAAAAAGAAGCGCACTGATCAAGAGGGATGATGTCCAGACATTCCTTAAGCGTACACGCGAGTGCATCGAGTTCAAAAGAGCGCTGACCAATGTCGGCCTTACAATCCCGCAGGTTATGCTTCCACTGCTGAGACAGATCGTTGAGGCGAACAGCAAGCTGATCGGAAAGGTCACGCTCCGCAGAGTGACCGGCACGGCCCGTATGAACGTTATGGGAACAATCCCGGAAGGCGTATGGACAGAGATGTGTGCAACGCTGAACGAGCTTTCCCTTGGATTCAATAACACTGAGGTTGACGGTTACAAAGTCGGCGGATTCTTCGCGGTCTGCAACGCAGTGCTTGAGGATTCTGATTTAAATCTTGCAAATGAGCTTCTGACATGCCTTGGAATCGCGATCGCGAAAGCCCTGGACAAGGCTATTGTATACGGCACAGGCACAAAGATGCCGCTCGGTATCGTCACAAGACTCGCACAGACTTCTGCTCCGGCGAACTACGGTGCTACAGAAAGAACATGGGCGGATCTGCACAGCTCCCATGTACTGGCCGGCGCTGGCGCTTCCGGAATTGCACTGTTCCGCGAACTCGCAGGCCGCAAGAAAGTGATCAAGAATGATTACTTCAACGGCGGAATCTTCTGGCTTATGTCTCAGAACACGCACACCGACCTGCTCATCCAGTCCATGGATAAGAACATGAATGCAGCGATCGTGGCCGGCATCAATGGCACTATGCCTGTAGTCGGCGGCGAGATCATCGAACTCGACTTTATCCCGGATGGCGACATCGTATTCGGTTACGGCGAGGCTTATCTCCTTGTCGAGCGTGCCGGCACGAAGCTCGGACAGTCCGAGCATTACAGATTCATCGAGGATCAGACCGTATTTAAAGGCACTGCAAGATATGACGGAAAGCCGGTCATTGCTGAAGCTTTCGGCGTATGCTCTATCACAAGCTCCGCTCCGACAACGAGCGGCATCAGCTTCGCGCCGGATACGGCCAATACGGCAGCCGAGACGACAGGTGACGACGACAGCCACGACTGATAACTGACAGCAGGAGGCAGGCATGACAGACAGCGATCTTTTAACGATGCTCAGGGCGGACTTACAGAACCCGCCCGGGCTTCTGAATGACTATCTCGATTTTTTAATCAAGAGCGCAAAAGAGCAGATCGAAGAGAAGGGCATCACCCTCGATTCGTCTGCCGTAAAAGACAGCCATCTGGTCGTTATGTATGCCTCTTGGTTATATCGTAAACGCAATACTAACGATGGGATGCCGCGCATGCTCCAATATGCGCTGCATTCCCGCCTCATCGATGAGAAGGGCGAGGTGAATAAGGCATGATGCTTGCAGACGGAACTCTCCGTATTTACTCGCTCGAGAATACAGCCGAACCGGGTGAAATGCCGCGGGAAATGCTGGTGGAGACAATCCCGGAAGATCTGTACTATTCGGACAGGGTTATCGGTGTTACAAGGCTCTATGCGGCCAAGGGTGCCGACCAGCAGATAAGCAAGCTGGTCCGCATTTGGGCCGTACCTGTCGAGATCGGCAATTATGTTATTGTCGACGGGCGCGATCAGTACCGCATTGACCTGATCCAGCCGGCGAAAGACGAAGAAGGCCTGAAGGTCGTGGACCTGACGCTCGTGAGGGAGGAGAATCATTATGACGTCTTTACAGAACAGACTTAAAGCATTCGGGGCGAAGCTTGCGGATATAACAGGAACAAAAACCTATCATTATCACGCGCCGAATCGTCCGAAAGTTCCATATACAGTCTGGGCGGAAGACGGCGAAGGTGACGGATCCTTCAGCGCAGATACCACGAAGGCCGAGCAGAACATACACATCTACGTCGATTACTTCACCCTCACGGAATTCGACCAGGCTGTTGATGACATTCAGGATCTTCTCTGCGAGTCGTCGGAATGGCGGCTTAACGATGTCATGCATGAGGACGATACAAATCTTATCCACTATGCATGGGAGGTGAATATCTGATGGCAAAGCTCTACATCAATCCGGGAATTGACAATTATATTACAGATCTTACGAAACTCTTTGATGAGAGCGAGGAGATATGCAAGCGCTCGGCTTATATGGGCGCCAAGATCGTAGCTGACCGGTGCCGATCAGAAATATCAAATATTCCGGTTGAATCGGAAAAACAAAAACGCGCGAATGGCGGATTTGCGAGCGGATTGACAGGAAGGCAAAAAAGCGGTCTTCTTTCTGGTCTTGGTATTTCGCATTTTAGAAATGACGGTGGATTTATCAATGTGAAAATTGGTATGGATGGGTATAACTCGACAGTCACGAAAAAATACCCAAAAGGGCAGCCGAATGCAATGATTATCCGCGCCCTGGAATCGGGGACGTCTTTCCGTTCCAGAAACCCGGTCATCACCCGGGCGACCAATGCCGCCAAGGGAGCAGCTGAGGCGGCAATTCAGAAACAAATGGACGAGGAAATTAAAAAAAGAATACATTAAGGAGGTGCCAATATGGCAGCAGCTGGAAAAGTATGCACGGGTTTTTCTCTCCCGTATGTAGCGAAATACGCATGCGCTGACGGTGTCATTTCTTACAGTAACGGCAGGAAGCTGGCCCGCGGTGTCGATGTTTCGATCGAACCGGATAGTGCTGAGGACAATGTTTTTTACGCTGACAATGCGGCAGCTGAGACTGATGCCGGAACCTTTACCGGCGGAACTCTCAACCTGACAGTAGACGGACTGTTCCAGGAAGCCGAGCAGATGATCATGGGGCTCCCTGCGCCGGCAAATAACAGCGACTGGCTTGATTACGACGATGATCAGGTCGTTCCGTATGTCGGTGTTGGCTATATCGCACGTTATCAGTCGGACGGCGTGACAACATACTGCCCGACAATCATCGTGAAGGTGCAGTTCAATCAGCTTCAGAACTCTCATGCAACTTCTGAAGAACAGAAGAACTACCAGACACAGGCACTCAGCGCGGCCATCCTGCGCGGCGACAATGCAAAGCACAAGTGGAAGAGCCTCGGAAAGGAAGATTACGCAACCGAGGCAGAAGCTGAAGCAGCCATCAAGGAAGTCTTCGGAATCTAATAAAGGAGCAGCACATGTTTAAGGTTAACGGAAAGGAATACGGATTCTATTACAGTGTTTGGGCTCACTGCGAATTTAACGACTGGATCGTGAAAAACGCGGATCGCTCGTACGTTTCTGCTGTCGTTCAGAAAGCAGTGATCATGAGCAAGGCATACTGCAAAGTACACGGTGGCGCTTCACTCAACCCGAAAGAGATCCTCGATCTCCCTGAGTATGTGTTTGAAGAGCTTGCCGTAGCACTTGCCGAGCAGGAAAAGCATGACAGCGAGCGCACGGTTGAAGTAGCGGAAGACAAGTCGGGAAACGCGGAAAGCGCCGCACAGTAACGATCAATTGGGCATGGTTTGTATTTTACGGACATATGATGAATATGTCTGAAGATGAAGTGGGTCGTACATCATACGGGATGATGTGCGACCTCATTGCATGTATGTCCATTTATAAAGGCGGCGCGGAACAAAAAGCGCGGAAAAAGACGTATGACGAAATAATGAGGATGGAATAAGGAGGGGAGTCAATGGCTGTAAATATCGGTCCGCGGATCGGCGTGGAAGGCGAAGCACAGTACCGCCAGCAGATGCAGAATATCATACAGGCAACGAAGACCCTCAAGTCAGAGCTTGCGGCCACAGAATCAAGTTTTTCTAAAAATGATTCGGCAATGAAAAAGGCGGCCGAACGGGCGAAACTTCTCCGCGATGCGATAAAGGACCAGAAAAAGCACATCGAACAGTGTGCGCAGATGGTTCAGAAAGCATCTGAAAAATACGGTGAAGCCGACACGAGGACGCTCAAATGGAAACAGGCTCTCGCGGATGCTCAAAACGAGCTTAACCGCCTAAACGGCCAGCTCGCACAGAACAACCTTCTCACCGTATGGGGGCAGGAAGTCGAGAAAGCCGGTCAGAAGATTCAGGAGCTCGGACAGAACATTACTAAGGTCGGTGATAAGCTCACGACCACGGTGACGGCGCCGATCATGGCGGCCGGAGCTGCCTCTGTCAAGCTGGCCACCGGGTTAGAAGATGGAATGGCGAAAGTCTCGACGATCGCCGATGAGTCTGAAGTATCCATGTCAGACATGGAGAAGCAGATCAAGGAACTTTCCAATACAACCGGAATCGGGGCGGGTGACCTCGCTGAGGCAACCTATCAGGCAATCTCCGCCGGACGGTCGACCGGTGAGGCAGTCGGATTTGTGGCTGACGCTTCCAAATTGGCAAAAGCAGGCTTTACGGATGTCACGACGTCCGTTGATACCTTAACGACGATTTTGAACGCCTACGGGCTTTCTGCGGACGCGGCAACAGCAGTTTCCGACAAGCTCATCAATACCCAGAACTTAGGTAAAACGACGGTCGCACAGCTCGGCCAGTCTCTCGGTACAGTCATTCCGACAGCAGCGGCATACGGCGTCAACCTTGACAATGTAGCTGCGGCATATGTCGCCATGACGAAAAACGGTGTCAGCACGGCGGAGTCCACGACATACCTCAACTCAATGATCAATGAGCTGGGTAAGTCAGGGACTAAAGCGAGCGACATCCTGAAGGAGAAGACTGGCAAGAGCTTCCATGAACTCATGGATTCCGGTGCTTCTTTTGCTGACGTTCTCGGTATTGTAATCGAGGGAGCTGATGAAGCCGGCGTAGAGCTCGGCGACATGTTCGGAAATGTCCGTGCCGGCAGGGCGGCAATGAACATTGCAGCCAATGGAGCGAAGGAGTTTAACAAAGCCCTCGAATCCATGAATAAGACTGCCGGAGCTACACAGATAGCATTCGACAAGGTCGCGAACACAACAAGCTCTAAGTTTAACAAGGCGGTCAACCGGATAAAAAATTCCGGTATCGAAGCCGGTCAGGCGATCCTCACGGAATTCGCTCCGGCGATCGAGGCGGGATTTGAGAAGGTCACACAGGCCACAAGCGCTTTCAATGCTCTTGACGATGCTCAGAAAGCAAACATTGTACAATGGGGAGCAGTTGCGGCCGCGGCGGGTCCTTGCATTTCTGTATTTGGAAAAGTCGTAACAGCGACCGGACAGGTCGTGACGGGAGTCGGTACAGTTGCCAAGAAGGTCGGAGAGTTCTCAAGCGCAGTAGAAGCGGCCGGCGGTATTTCCGAGTTTATGGCTACTTCTACACTCGGCATGGGTCTGGCAGCCGGCGCGGTAGTTCTTCCTTTGGCGGTGCTTGGCGGTGCTATGGCAGCCGCCGGCGCGAAGTCAAGAGAAGCGACAGCAGAGCAAATAGAATTTGCAAATAAGGTCGCAGAGGTTTCCAGTGCGGCAGATGCGGCCGCTCAGCATGTCGACGGTGTCGGATCCGCGATCGAAGCAAGCGCGGCCGGTATTGAGACAGCCGGAGCGGGGTTGTCTTATTATCAGGACATGCTTAATTCGTGCTATGACGCAGAGGGCAATCTCAAAGAGGGCATGGAGCAAACCGCAAACTTTGCACTCAATGAGTTAAATCAGGCAATGGGCACGGATTTTTCAACAGAGTTCATTTCCCATGCCGAAAACTCGAAAGCGGCGCTTGAAGAAATCAATGGAGCAATCGATGAAAACATCGAAAAGCTCAAAATACAGGCTATACAGCAGGCATTTCAGAAGGATTACGGAGAGGCGTTAAAAGCCCAGGCAGAAGCACATCAGTCACTTGCCAAGGTAGAAGACACTTACACAGAAGCGGTAAAGAAGCAGAAGGAAGCTGTTGAAGAACAGATAGCCGCCTCGAGAATATCCGGGCAGGTAACTGAGGAAACCATAGACCGGCAGAATAGAGCTTATGAAGCTGTTGGGCAAGCAAATGATGCTTTTAACAAAGCAAAGAGCGCATATGAAAAAGCTGCAGGAGCTGCGGCCGAAGCCGATGCACAGGTATCAGGGCTTGAAGAGACCATGAAACTTGCTGCTGAAGGCACTCCGGAAGCAAATGAAAAGGTCGCTGAGTCCTATGCCAATATTGGAACAGCAGCAAATGAAGCTGGAGCGACAGCGTCAGCGGCCGCAGCTGAATCTGCCACACAAGCCGAGGCTTCTATAGCGGAAATCAGGCAGACCGCCGATGAATCGATTCATGCAATTAATTCCAATCCTATTAAGCCTTCTGTAGATACTGAAGGCGCGAAAGCTCAGGCACAACTCGGCATCGTGGGAATGCAGGACATTTTCCAAGCTGTAAAACTGAACAGTAAAGTCGGACCGGTCGCAAAGACGGCGCAGGAAGCGAACAAGGCGCGGAATCAAATGAATAATATCCTCGTCAAACCTATGACCCCAAAGGTCGATAGGGTTGACGGTGGAAATAACGCGGCGACTACTGCAAAAGCGGGAATGAACGCGATTATCACACCGCCAATGCAGGGTCAGATTAATGCTGTTAATGGCGGCCCGCAGGCGGCAAGTGCTGCACACAGCTCCATGGTTCCGATTATTGCCAATCCGATGCATGGCGTTGTTTCGGCGGTAAACAATGCCGTCAGCGCGGCAAGTTCCGCATGGTCGACCATGCAGGGTATATTAAGCAGGCCGATGACCGCTGTTGTTCATGTCGTGCAGAATGTCACGCGTACCGTTCAAGAAATCGTCAGCAAGGTATCAGGGCACGCAGAAGGCGGATTTGTCACGCAGGAACAGCTCTCTTTCCTGGCTGAAGGAAATCAGCCGGAGGTTGTTATTCCGCTGTCGGTCTCAAAGAGATCTAGAGCATTAGATCTGTATCGAAAGACCGGGGCAATCCTCAGCAGTGGAGACAGCGCATATCTTCCGGCCCTTGCCGGAGCTGGACCGACGAACAACTATGGCGGGTTCACTGTCAATGTATACGGAGCTCCCGGACAGGATGAGGAAGAACTTGCGGACATGGTAATTGATAAGATCAATGACATGATGGGGGTCAAGTGATATGGGATACTTTATATATGACAAAAAATGTTCACTTGATTTCGGTGTCAATGTCAGCGGTACGGGGACATGGGGGACACCTCAGCGTAAGATTGAGACCGTTGAGGTGCCGGGCAGGCCCGGCCGGCTGATAACCTATGTAGGATCATGGACCCATGTAGATATTACATATTCCGCGTGGATCTCACGGGGGTTTGACAAGAAATGGGATGCTTTCAGTGAGTGGTGGAACGCCCACACGGATAACATTTATAAACTGACCGACTGCTATCATCCAAATTATTACAGAATGGCGAGGGCGCTCAGCCCTCTGGATCCGGAAGTGCGGACGCTTAACCGGTCGGGACGTTTCGATTTGAAATTCCAGTGCATGCCTCAGAAGTATCTTCTTGACGGCGCTATCCCGCGGATTCTGGAGGACGGTGATGAAATCATCCTGTCAAATCCGACAAGCTATGATGCATATCCCATCATCGTTGCAAAGATCAGGGACAGTGCGCGGCATGAGATAGGCGTTTATGACGATTTAGACAGTATCATAAGTGTTATTGGCTTCAAATCAAGTGACACGAATTATAACTATCTCGATAACGACATAAAATATGATGCGGAGCTCCATGAAGCTACATGTCAGTTTCCTGGTATGCTTGCCGGCGCGAATGCTGCGATAGTTGAAAGCTTTCCTAACGATTACAAGGTAATGTGCATTCCCGCCGGTAAGACGGTAAGGGTTGAGAGCATACACGGTGCATTCGAATTTTATCCGAGGTGGTACATGGTATGATTCCAAAGCTTTTCGATTTTACAGAGCTCGCTTTCACATCGAACGGCCTCGGGCGAATGACCGATATTATCAGCTGTAAAGTTACGGAATCCCGGAACGGCGACTGTCTTCTTGAGGCGGAATATCCCACAAACGGGATAAGGGCGGATTCTATTTGCGAACTCCGTTATATCGGCGCTCCATATGACGACACCGGAAGAGTGCAGCCTTTTGTTATTTATAAGGTCAAGCGCGGCATCAAGACCATGAAGATCTATGCAAAGCATGTCGGAATGATCACATGCGGACTGTACATAAACGGCCAGATGCCGAGCGAGCTGACGGTTAAACAGAGGTTCGCGCAGCTTAAGAATTCCATCATCGGATACAGCTATCTTAACAATGATGTGCGCGTCTACAACTATCCGGAACACGCTTCAGTTCTGACATTTTATACAGATATCGAGGAAACTATTCAGACAGACATTAAAACGCCCGTCAGGGTGCGCGATTACATCCAGGGCGTCAATGGATCGATTGCAGACGAGATCGGATATGGTGAGGTAAGGTATGACCGCTGGCGGGTGGAATTCCTTGCGGAACGCGGCCAGAATTCGGGCGTCGTTTACAGGTACGGCGTCAACATCGGCGACATTGCCGGAGAAACGTCCAGCGCGGAAACATACACGGGTGCGGTGATGTACTCGACTTACGACAATAATTTGCAGTATAAGCCGTATTTCTGGATGGGAAGTGATCAATCTCCGGTCAGGATCCTGCCGAACTATAAGCTTGTGGACCTGACTGCAAAGATGAAACAGGACACGGTTTTCGAAACAAAGGCAGACGCACAGAACAACACCGAGAAGAAAAAGAAACCGTGGAATGTCGAAACGAACATAACACTGTCAGGATATGAATTATCAAAGATGGCGGAATATGTTGGGAAACTTCCGCACAGACATATAGGCCTGTGCGATACCGTCAGGGTAATTTATCAGCCCCTTGGAATCTCCGAGGAAGTCAAGGTCGTCAAGCTTGTCTGGGATGTGATTAAAGAGCAGTACACATCGATGAGTTTCGGCACAATTAAAAAGACGCTTAATAATACGCTACGGAATCTGATGCAGGAATATGCATCAGCTATGAGGTGAGTTTATGATCATCTATAAGCTTAACACAATACCCAGATACGATAGTGCCAAGACGGTCGTACATGCTAATGAAGGCGAATTTGGCGGTCAGTGGGTATTTGACATCATGGACGGCGACAGCCCCTTTGATCTGACGTATGGTATCCCGGAAGTTACGATCAATATTCTGAAAGCCGACAAGAATGTTTATTCTAATCCTGTTGCGCGTGGCATGGATGAGAACGGGCGTGTCATAGTAGACATCAAGGAGCAGATGACAGCGGCACCGGGGAAAGCCATAGCGGAGCTTGTCTTCGAACGGACAGGAATGAAGAAGGCCACGGCGAACTTTATAATTGATGTCGAGCGGTCACCGGTGAACATGGGCGGGCACGAATCCGAGAGCCTTATAAGTTATGTCGAGCGCAACAGAGAAGCGGCAGAAAATGCAACAGCTCGGGCGAATGCAGCGGCGGCCTCAGCTGATAGCGCGGTTGCGGCGGCGGCGAATGCAACAGCGTCAGCGCAGGCGGCACAGAGGGCCGCGGAGAACGCCCAGAACGTAGCAAACACGGCCGTTGATAACGTCACCAATGCGGTTCAGAACATAGAGGGCATGCCTCAGATGCTCCAGGCGCTTGCTTCTTCCCTCGCGTCGACCGGAATCCCTCAGCGGTTTCTCGGTTTCGACGGATCCGGCAACGCCGCGGCGTATGACACGGGATTTGTCACTCCTGAGATGTTCGGTGCGAAGGCTGACGGAACGACAGACGATAAGGCAGCATTTGAGGCGGCGCTGGCAAGTGGTCACAAAGTAGTAGTTCCGCCGGCATCGTATAAGCTCAGCGCTCCGATCTGGTCGGACGATAGTATCGTGATCGATAACAGCGGGACGTATGCGGTACGTCCGCTGATCGTGAGCAAGGAGCTCAGATCTAGCGCGCCCATCGAGCGCATGGTCAAACAGTTCAATGCATCGACCGGAAACACGCGTGACTATTCCCTCCGCGGGGCCTGCTACGATTCGACCAATGATCGCATTGTAGCAGCATACGGAACGACATATGAAAGCGTGGAAGATCTTGGGGATATAGTCCTCACTGCATATGATACGGATTTTAATCCGGTATCAGGAATGTCAAAGGTCATATCCGGAGTCGGAAGCGGTGCAGGTCTCTGCTACAACGCAAAGACGCATAAGATCTATGCCGCCTGCGGCGACGGTCACAACCAGATCGCCCGGATCGACCCCGAAACTCTGACGTTCGAGGCGTTCGTGACGTTGCCCGTACACCTGAACGTGCGCAGTATCCTTTATGACGAGGAACGCGATATCTACTATGTCAATTGCTACAGCGAGGATGGCGACATCTGTATCGTACACGACAGCGCGTTCGCGGAGCTGGATAAGCATTTTCTTTCGGTTGGAGATGACATTGCCGAGCTTGTCGGAGATACGGGCACGCTCTATGTTGAGCAGGGTGCTGTCATTGATGGCCAGATGCTTCAGCTGCTCACGGGGAGCAGCGGCGCGTATATCGTGCAGCATGATTACTCGAGTTACAACATCCTTAAAAAAGCGTATCGCATACCGTCGCATTATCATGGTGGTGATGAGCCGAAAGCGCTTGTCGATGTTGGCGGCACAATCTACATGCTGACAGACATCGCAGGCACGGACGGTCAGAGATGCGTGAGCGTGTCCCGCCTCGTCATAGATGAGCGCGTTGACGGAAATCAGGGCATCTATGATGATACAAAGATCCTCGGAAGCACATCTCTGACAGATCTCAACGACGTCTTAACGGTCGGGTGCTACCTTGCTCCGTCCGTTTCTGTTGCGTCTGCCCTTACAAATGCGCCGACAACACAGGCGTTTGTTATGTGGGTCCTGCCTGTCCCGATCGTAAAGGAGAGTCGCGCGCAAATCGTCTTGACGTATCACGGCGACATTTTTGTGCGGACGTATGTAGCACATGTCGGCATCTGGTACGGATGGAGACAGCTCGCTGAAGGACCGCGCAAGAATGCTAATCAGTCCTTCACCTGGGACGGATCCGGATATGTGACATCAGGCGGCACAGAGATCCGCTTTACGATCCCACATGCGATGCCGACCGAAGCGGCCGCCCTGCCGACAGTTACAGTCACAGCGCTGAGAGTTAATGCCAGACAGGGTGGCAATTACATCCTCTCCAGTGGGACGGATGTGGCCACAGCGTCAGGGTATACGATTACGGCGACGGCAACACCGGTCGGAATAAATATCGCAATCAGTAAAACAGCAGCCTTCCCGGATGTTGTCAACAATGAGTGCTGTGGAATTGGAGCAACGGTCACAATGCACTTTGCATAAGGAGGTGTCAAATTGATCAATGCATTTTTTGATGGATCTTGCAGATCTGTAACGTCACAGCCGGCGTATCTGCACGACTATGGTCAGACACTGAGGGTTGTCGGCCTTAATCTTCCGTCAGTGGTCGAGGCACACTTTGCTCTTGAGGAGTCGGGCGGGTCCACTCTGCGGGCGGGGTCTTGTTCGGATGGGATAACGACCATTCCGATTCCTGACAGCTTCCTGGAAGAGGTCGGAAGCTTCTTT
Organism: Lachnospiraceae bacterium; assembly: GCA_017514845.1. GTDB lineage: Bacteria > Bacillota > Clostridia > Lachnospirales > Lachnospiraceae > Chordicoccus. The sequence continues at coordinate 21,880 of JAFWIM010000226.1, read as the reverse complement.
TGTTATATCTTCGACAGGGGGGATGCAAGCGGCAGAACGGTCTATAAGATCAAGATACCGGTGCTGAAAAGGGCAGACATGCCGATAGAAACGACAGAGCCGAGTGAGCAGGATGTTGCTTATTTTGAACAGGTACTCGCACAGATTGAAGAGAAAGCCGAAGAAATCAACTCAGCCGTTATCTCCGCAGCACCATACGTTGTGGAGTTCGACACAGTCGGTAGCGGAGACAGTGCGGTATGTACATGCCGACAGACTTATGCCGATGTCATTGATGCACTCTCCTCCGGGCGAAGCGTGATGGCTGTCGAGTACAGATACAGCCAGTCAACCGATGATGATCCGTATCAGACAAGATATCACTGTCTGATGGGTGTAGGTACATCGCAGATCAAATTTGGCGAGAACGGTCTGACTTTTATGAGCAATCGTGATCCTGCCTACGGTGATGCATGGATGATAACTGCTCCGTATATCATCCTCAAGAGTAACGGCAGTGTTGTCCGCACATCTGCAACAGGGTCTCCGGCTATGATGGGAGATATCAACAGCTTAACAAGTGAGGTCAATGGCAAAGCTGACAAGCTTCATATTACGGTCACGAAGATAGCAGGAGATAATCCAACCAATCCGACAGCTGATAAAACATATGAGCAGATAATGGCGGCGGTACAGGCAGGCGCGGAAATTATCTGCACTTATACAGTACAGCTTGTGTATGGCGAAGAAATCGAGCAGGAAATCACTCAGCATCTCCAGTTCATTCGGGCGGATTCCGACAACATCCACTTTGGATTCTGCGGATGGGGAATCCAGATGGGCAAGTACAGACTTGTCGCACATGCAATCGATATATCTGCATATGATGATATCACTGTCTATGACAGTGGTGTCGAGATCGCAACAGCGGCGAACATTACGACACTCACATCGAGGATATCACAGCTTGAGGGCCGCGTGGCCGCATTGGAAGGAGGTAACGGATGATTACAATTTTATCATCAAAAGCAGCTCCGTCTAAGATTGTAGACGGAGTAACAAAGAGCAGAGAGGTGTTTTGTTTGGTTGGACTTTCTTCCGACACGAAGCCCACAACATCTTATAAAAACATTCTCATTTGCAACGGGTCGAGCTTTATCGAAGTAGACACGGGCACGACTTACATGTATGACGAGGAAGGCGCAACCTGGCACGAGCAGGCAGGCGGCGGTTCCGGCAGCGGGGGAGGCGGCTGCTCAGCGGCGGACGTTGTTGCCATTGTCCAGCTCGCTACTAATAATCAGCCTATCCCGCGGCACGTCATAGCCGGGGAGACAACCTACGAGCTCACCGCTCAGTGGGGCCATAAATATGTATTTGACGAGGACCTCGAGGCGCTCTCCGTCTCTCTCCCGACGGCACCGACCGAAGTCGAAGCGACGGTCACAATCGAGATTTTGAAGGTCAACGAAGAAGGGCTGGCGCTTACTCTCCCGGAAGGGCTCAACGTATACGGCTCTGCTCCGATCGCGGGCGAGGCTTACGAGCTCAATGTCAATGAGAGTTTGAGAGCCTTTGCGAATTCGTACCCGCTCCCGGAAGAGGAGGAAGAGGAAGGAGGCGCATAATATGAGCGCGCTCACGATTAACCGTAGAAGAATGAACAACGTGCTGCTCCGCCCGCAGGCCGTCCGCACATGGAATCAGCCGGATTATGCGGACCGAGGAGAGCCTGCGCATATTTCCGGGCTCTCGCTCAAACAGGCGGCACAGAAGGGCAGGTACTTCCTCGACGAGGACGGCAAGAAGATCAAAAACATCAATGACTATGCGGACACCGCGACCGTCGACGTCCAGTGGGCCGAATGGTGGGATATGATGCTCAGGGAGGATGATGTCTGTTACGCCTTTTTAGGCGTCGAGACGAACCGGCCCAGCGCCGCGAACGGGGGATACGAGCTCCATATCAAAAAACATACCCCCGATCATGGCACATGGACCAACCTTTTCTGGGCGACGACATATGTCCCCTTTAGACCGTACAGAGCCACGACAAAATCAAACCGGATTATTGACATTCACGAAGTCAACGGAGCCTGCACGGTCACACTCATCGACCCGGCGGACGGCAACCGCGAAACGGTAACCGCGGCCATGCTCACGGATACGGACGACGTTGAGAACCGTCCGACGTGCCAAACGGGAAACGTTGCCGCGCATCATGGCACCGTGGACACGACAAAAACCTCGGCGCTCAAACTCGCGGGACACATTGCGGAGCCCATCGCAGAGGCACTGAAAATCGGCGGCTCAACGTCGCAGGCATACGACCCGGTGGGCGTCCGTACAAGATGGACAGACGGAAAAACGTGGACCATTGCCAACGGGGCGACATACTGGGCTACATGCCATCAGTACGCCACGAACTACTACGAGATACAGTACAAGGAAAACGGGGAGACGGTCTACGACGGGATCCCGGTTTATTATTCCCTTACGCGCGAAGGCGGGCTGCTTAATCGCGTAGACGGTAAAATCATCTTTTCACAGGGGCGGCGCCCGCTGAAAGCCGTATTTGACGACGGGCTCAACATTCCGGAGGTAGATGCAGGATGAACAATATTAAGTATGCGAAATTAATGAACGGGGGGCCGGTACTGGCTCCCGATAAAATCAAGCTGAACGGCAGGACGTACACCGGAAAGATCCCGGAGAACGTATACGCGGAAGCCGGGTATTTCCCGATCGTTGCAACGGTACAGCCCGCGAACACAGTCGAGGACGGCTGGCAGATTGTCGACGGGACGATACAGAAAAAGTACCGCGAGCACACGCCCGAGGAGCAGGAGGAACTGAGCAGCATGGTCATTTTAAGCGGTGATGAGGCTGAGGACTATATCGAAGCAAAAGACGTTATTAACGCGCTCGAGGAGGTATTTGGATGATGAATAAAGAAAGAATTTTAAATGCTCTCGAAGCTGTCAAGACCGCCCGTAACCTTATGACAGACGAGCAGGCGCTTGAATGCGTAGACCTTTATAACCCGTGGAGCGCCACCGGGCCCGGCTATACAGTCGGCTACCGCGTAACCTACGGCGGCAAGCTGTACAAGTGCTTACAGGATCACACGCCGCAGGAAGCTTGGACACCGACAGCAGCTCCGTCGCTCTGGGCGGAAATCCTTCCGGGACAGGACGGTACAGATATCGGTGAATGGGTACAGCCGGATTCGACCAATCCGTATATGAAGGGTGACAGGGTCACGCACAATGGCAAGACATGGGAGTCTTCCATTGATGGCAACGTATGGGAACCGGGTGCACCTGGTGTCTATACTTGGATTGAAGTAAATGAGTAAAGGAGATCTTCAAATGAGCAGAACTAGAGACAAGCCGAGGTGCTAAAAGCATCTCTTTTTTTATGTCGATAGGAGGTAGACACCATTGCAGACCATGTACTCATTGCAGGACATCATTTCAATATTTCTCACTGCCTGCGGTGGCATCGGAATAATCGGAACAGCTCTCGTTTGGATTGCAAGAGCAGTTGGGTTCCTGAAACGCCCAGAGATTGAACAGGACACTAAAATTGAGGATCACGAGAACCGAATCAAGGAGCTGGAACGCAAAGCAAACCGAGATTCCGAACAGATTAGTTCTGTTCAGGAAGAGATGAAAGTACTTCTGATGGGAACGCATGCTCTTCTCCGACATGCTATAGATGGCAATGATACGGATTCTCTTAAGCAGGCCGAGAATGACATTATCAAGTTTTTAAGTAACAAGTAGTAATAATTTTTATGATTATGGAGGCATAATATGGATATTTGGACAGCGCTTAATTCTGTTCCTACACCGATACTTCTCTTTATCCTTGTCGTGCTGGTAATCGTGACAGTGTATATTGTCATCGAGAACGCGCGGATGAAGGGTCTTGAAGGGATTCGTGCAGAGATCTATCAGTACATGCTTAAGGCAGAGCATATGTTTAAGTCAGGAGAAGGCCGGCAGAAACTGAAATACGTTGTCGGCAAAGCACGCGGCCTCTTACCTGGTTGGCTGCTTTTCTTTATTTCAGAAGATTTCCTTATGGAATTAATTGACATGTGGTTTGCGCAGGTGAAGGATCTTCTGGATGATGGAAAGATAAACAATTCTGAAAATCAGGATATCGCTGAGGAATAACAAAGATGGACGGGGAGCTTCGGCTCCCCGTTTTTTAGTAGGAGGTAACCGTGTATAGAAAGTATGATCTTACGTCCGAAGAGATTGCCGGATTAGCCAACCTCGCGCTCCAGGAACAAGGCAGCATTGATGGAGCATGCGCTGAGCTGTCACTCATGGCTAATCTTTTTGAGCAGCAGTCAAAGTATCCGACACTTTACGAGTACGTGCGTAAAAGCGGCTGGTTCTCCAGAGCGGCTTTCTGGATGGACAACGGAAGCGCAGGAGCTACTTATCGTCTTTATACCAGATATGTCCTCTGTGAAGGGCTCAGGACGCTTCCTGCATATATCAATGAGCACGACTGCTTTTCTGATATTAGAAGCATAAGCACAGGGGCCGTGCGTGACAGATCTGCCTACCAGAGAGACAAGACAGTTATAAATAACGACTGGGACAGCACATACACATTTTATTGTTTCCCGACCGAGAAAAGTGATCCGTTTGGGTATACGAAAAAAGGAGAGATTATGAGCGGAACTTTGCAGAATCTTATCGACCGCGAGTGGGAACTTGCACAGATTCCTTATACGGAGACCGGCAACAACCATCAGGTTTTTTCTTCTATCGTTAAAAACGTGGGGTTGGAAGGCTGCCAGGATCAGGCATGGTGCGCGACATATCAGTTTGCCATGGAAGTTATGGAGTTTGGCGTTGAAAGAGCTCTGTCCAACTGGAACATGACTAGATCTTCATACTGTGGTTATTCATGTTTTGAAACCTTTGAGGCTTTCAAAAAGGCCGGAAGGACAGGAACGAAGCCGCTCATCGGCGCGCCAGTAGTCTTTAAACACTCCCATATGGGAAGAGTTCTTGCCATCAACGAGGAAAAGCACACATTTGATTGTGGCGAAGGAAACACTTCGAACGCTCAGTATGACCGTTCCGGAGACAGTTGTGCGGTCAAAACGTACAGCTGGGATGATCCGAAAATCATGGGCTTTTGTTACATCGACTATTCAGAAAAGAAAAAGGAGTTTTCAGGAACTATGTTTGAATTCGGAAATGTAAGTTATAACGAAGCGGGAGTCTTCAGATCTGATGATTATGTTCTGCAGACAGTACTCAGAGGAAGAGGATTCCGCGGAGCTGACGGTCAGGAACTTAAACTCGACGGTAAGGCGCAGGGGAATACGATGCACGCGGCTGCGGCCTATATGGAAGCACGCGCAAAAGTTGGCGTAGATCTTGGCGATAGATCTGTCTGGGGACCAAAGTGCTGGGCTGACGTTTTCGGACGGAAAGCAGTTACTTTGTAAGTAAACTACTTTATTTACTTCTTTAGTTGTTGGTTGAGGAAGTTTAGTTGTTGGTTGAGGAAGTTTAGTTGTTGGTTGAGGAAGTTTAGTTGTTAGTTGTAGGAGAGTTTAGGATAACTTTTGGTCAAGTCTTGAAATCAACATGATTATCACATGAAGGTTTTCTTAAGCATCCTGGGGTTTGGGATCTCCCAAAAAGCAAGCTTGTGCGCACGCAGTCCCTGCTTGCGAAGTTGTGCGGTATATACGCACGCCCTGCTCGCGAAGTTATGATTTGGAATTTTGGGAAGGGCTCCGGAATTAGGTTTTGAGATTTTTCGCTTATGGTCCCCCATAAGCTATCCTTGCTAATCTCAAAATTCCGCATAAGGATATCCTTATGCTATCCTTGCTGCTGATCTTTTTAAAGACATACAAAAAGAGGAGGTTTTTCGCCTCCTCTTTTTTTCGTGGTGCATGCCACTTTAAACATTAACTTTTAAATCCACATCAGGGGGACCCCGAAGACTATTCTAGTTTATTCTTTATCTGCTCCTGCGTCAAGCCTTGTCATTTTTATGAGCCATGCTGTTAAGCTCATCCCTTCGGCCTTCGCTTTTGCCTGCCATTCCTCTTTAATTTTCGGCGGAACCTGCAAGCAGACGCGCGCATAATTCTGTTTATTGTACTGTTGGATATATGCATTCTGATCGAAACCGGTTTTTTCCGCCATTGCCCCGCCCTCCTTACATAAGATCCTGAATATAATCAAAAAGTTCCTTTGCGTATTCTTCTGGAGTGCCGTCATAGTTGACGTCTTCGCTCCATCCGTCCTTTACTTCTTCAAGGACGGTCTCGAGATTAATCTCGTTTTCCCTGCCGGCCTCTTTCATCCAGTAAATAAAATTCTCGGCTTCTTCAATCCACGTTTCTCTTGTCTTCATTTCTTTATCCTCCTTGTTTAAATCATTCTACAGCGTCATTTCGTCGAGCATCTTTGTGATAGCCGGGAAGAGAGAAGGCATCGGTGTGTATTCATGTCCTTCACGAACGATCTTAATTTGACACGTTCCATCTTCGCCAGTGTAAGCATCCGTGTAGGTAAATGCTACGACATGATACTGACCGTCATCGTGATGTTCTGAGATCTTGATGTTCTCTGCGTGGTGTTCGCAAGTTGTGCAGGCGCTGAATAATGCATTTTTAGATCTCGCGATTGCATTCTCAAGAGTTACTCCATCGATATAAGTTTCCTTTTTGTTTCCGAGTACCGTGAATCTAAACATTTCCTTGTCCTCCTTGCGTTTACTTTTGTTTCTGTGATTATATATTAACACATATTGCGTAATATGTCAAGCATTTATTGCGCAATATGTAAACATTTTTATTTAGATCAAAATGCTACCATTCTGCTACCATTTCTATTTTTTGAGCATTAAAAAACCCCATTTTTGCTGATATATTCAACAAAAACGGGATTTCGATTTAGTGCCGGCGGTGTACCCTCATACACTGGTCGCGTGCAGACACATGATGGCGGATTTATTGATAATTACGCTGTCTTCCGGGATGTACTAAAATATAAAAACGGTCGCCAGAAGTCGCAAAAGAAAAGAATTAATGCTACCATTTTGCTACCGGTATCAGCTGCTCAGCATGCGGATATTGTCAATCTGTGCCTCATCTTTTTTGCGCTGTTCACCTGTCACATGCAGATAGATCTCTTTTGTGATCCCGGAATCGCTATGGCCAAGCCTACGGCTGATTGTGTCGATGCTCGCACCCTGCGCCGCGAAGATGCTGGTCATCGTGTGCCGGCACGCATGCGGTGTCAACTTCCGGCCTAGTACGCGTTTGGAGTTCTCCGCCAGGTATTTATTAAAAGCAAAGTAGTGGAGATATCCGCCTTTAGCATCCGGGTAAAAAAGATTAGATGAAGCTCCGGCAGCAAGGAGCATGATTCTGCGTTCCTTCCTCATCTCCCGGATGCAGTCAGCCAATTCTTTCTGGATATAAACATCCCTGTTCGATGTATCAGTCTTCGGAGTGCCGTGAAGCTTATCGAGTTTGACATCATAAGTCTTGCTGACATGGATATACTTATCACCGACATCTTTGTCAGTCAGTGCGATCAACTCACCGATCCTAAGCCCGGAGAGGCAAAGGAAACGGGTGAGGAGCTTCCAGCGGTTATTATCCATCGAGTCAAGCAGCTTCTGCAGTTCCTCCGGTTCCATAAATTTCGTCATGAGTTTCTCCTTTCTTCCCGGGTCCGGGAGATAACTTATTTTGTCGGCCAGAGCAGGAGACTCAACCAAGTCCATCTTATACCCCCACCTGATACAAGCTTTAAGATATTTTATCCGGCCGTTTGTGCATGCCGGCGTTTCCCCGGCGCTGATCAGCTTGTCAGTCACATAGGCGGCGGTCAGGCTGCTTACTATGGACTGTCCGCCGAGGATCCTGCCAACGGCCGCGGCCTGGTAAGAGTTCCGGACAGCTGTCGTTTCCTTGACGGTCACAGACTGATACTTTGCATACTTATCCATGAGAGTCTGCAGTGTAATTTTGTCGGGTGCCGCGGATGCCTGGAGCTTTTCCGTGATCTTGTCCTGCAGTATGGCTGACGCCCTGCGCTGGTACTGCGGAGTGTCCTTTTCGAGCGTACACGTCACATACTGCTGTTTTCCCGTTATTGGATCGATATAACGCTCCATAAAGCGGTATTTATTCCCTCGTTTCTGTATCCACATTTCGAGTAACCTCCATGCTTGCATTATAAGAGGGACGCAGTTATAATTTTACCTGTCTTAGTATTAAGGGCTGCGGACAACTGCATCCCGGAAGACCGCTCTATTGCAGTAGGGCGGTCTTTTTTATTGTGCCGTTGTATATTGATAGTCATAGATTAGCTGCATTGTGTCTAAAAGAGTGTCGGCATAGTCTGCATAACCCTGATCTGCCAGCTCATCCAGATAATTATACTCGACAGCGATTTGTTTACAGTCTGCGTCATACATCATAACGAAAGTCCTGTCATACAGTTTCCCGTTATACCAAGTCCCGGACGCTTTCCGGATGGGTTTATTCCCGAGAAAATCATCATTGATGCTGTCATAAGTATAAATAGCATCGCTATTCGCATTCATGGCATCAGTGTCAAAATAAGGATCAAAATCAGAAATAGAAAAGTCCTGGTTAGGATCCTTGTTGTAGTAAATAGAGAGAAATGCCTGCGTTTCATCATTTCCCTCCACATAATAGCTGTAACGAGTGAATTCCTTGCTTTTATCGTCCGTTGACTTTTCCCATCCGATGGGTGCTTGAATCGTGAGATTTCCAATTTTTTCCTCAACGGTCTCAATTTTCGGCGACGCAGGAGCTGCGCACGCCGTTAAACAAATCGTCATTGCCGCCATCGCGGCGATCGCTTTCCTCATCATTCACCTTTCCCCCATTTGCGATTTTTCAAGCGTCTTTTGTAGTCCGTGAAGCTTCTGCTTTTTCAGATGCAACCTCTGCTTCCAGCTCCGCGCGGTAGCTCTCAACTTTCTGATCAATAGCATCAGTGTCCGATTCTTTCGGGAAGAGGTACTTTCTTGCATAAGCTTCCAGCTTTGCCATGTCCTCTTTATCCATGCTGAGGATCAGCCTGGCCAACCTGAGACGGAATGTCTCGCTCTCATCCGGAAGAAAATAATCAATCCGCGCCTTCAGGTCGTCGCCGATCGGGCGAGTCTCGAACATTTCACCGATTCCGTTTTTAAGCCATGTTTCATTAACCCTATACACACTGCAGATTGCTTTTGCCATCTGATCAGTAAGTGTACGTTCACCGTTCTCGATTCTTGATATCGCTGTCTTACTCACTCCAAGCGGTTCTGAAAATTTATCGAGTGTGCAGTTCAATGCCTTGCGCAATTCTCTTACTCTGTTTTCTTCGCTCAAGCGTATCACCTCCTTTAATAGAACTTTACCACAATAAAAAACCGCTTTCAATGAAATTGTTGCCTTTGGTTACAAATTCTTATTGACAAAATTACCATTGGCAATTATGATATAACCAGAGGCAACAAATTGGAAATAAACGAAAGGGGGTGTCAATAATGAGCGAGCGCGAACAGGAAGACAAGCTTCTGCAGATTTTCCGAGAGCTTGGGAAAGAGGAACGGCCGAAGCTTTTGAACGTTGGCGAAATCATGATAGCACTCAAGAATTTGCCGTCTCCTCCGAAGGCGAGCGCATGAGGGCGGCGGAGAGAATCCGCCGCCAGCACGCCAGAAAGCAGGAGATAAAGCATCTGGCTAAGCTCCGCAGGAAAGAGCGGGCGGCGAAGCGAACAAAAGATTAATTTTTCGTTAATTCGAGTTTTTTCGAGTTTAAAACTCGAAAAAAATTCTGAAATAAAAAGTAGTAGGGATTTTTATTTTTCGGGATGTAGCTCAATCTGGCAGAGCGGTTGGTAAAAGCCAATGGACTTTACGGGTTCAAATCCCGTCTTCCCGACGTAGTGTAGGAAAGTACTACTTAATCCAGTGTGCGCGGTTGCAAACGCGAGGACACCTAAAATGGACACACGAAAATAAGGGGCTGAATCCAGCGGTACAAGCAGAAACGGTATGCTCATCTGGATGACCGTGACAGTCGGGAGAGACCGGCGTGGGAGATCTTCATGAGTCGATAGAAACCACCGCTTAACGCCTTGTGCGACAACAAGCGCGAACACGGGATGTAGCTCAATGGTAGAGCGCCGGTACCCCTCATAACCGGAGGCTGCAGGTTCGAATCCTGCCATCCCGATTCACCCAGCGTGTGCAGTGATCCCCGATCAGGGAGGAGAGCGCTGGAAAGAGACCGGTCATAATTTTCAAATCAAAGGAGTTCACAATACCCAAGCAGAAAGGAAATAAAAAATGGAAATGGCAAAGTTCCGGACGCCGAATGGAATCAAAGCAGTGTTCTGGATCCCCAAGGATAAGATCTATACGGTCAACCAGGCATATTATGACATGCCGCTTGACAACATCATTGAGGACGAGAACGGCCGCAAGCATGTTATCCGCATCCCTCTCGTGAGCCAGAACGGGAAACACGTTATCTGCAGGGATCTCGACAACGCGAAGGAAAAGATGTATTTCGACGACCTTCCGGTCGACAAGATTGTCCTGTCGGATTATGAGCGCCGGATACATTTGAGAAAAGTTTCTTAAATTTCTGTTAAAGGCGACAGGTTTAGGCTCTCCCAACGGTTAGGGAGTAGAGGGATAAATATTTTAAAGACAGGATAAGGGATGGAATCAAAAAAGATTGAACTGATTAAGAAGGTGAAGGCATTGGCCGATCGCGGCGTCGGCGGTGAAAAGGAAGATGCCGCAAAGCTCCTTGAAAAGCTGATGAAAAAGTATGGTATCGAGGAAGCGGATATTTCAGAAGATATTGAAGAGATTCAGTCATTCAGCTACCACGGAGAATTTGAACATAGATTGCTTCTGCAAATCTTTTACAAGCATTTTCCGGATATCACGGAGAATAGGAGGCGTGTTCGTACTCTTCTCTACGGGAAGGGCTCACGAAGCACATTTCTTATCAGTTGCACAAAAGCTCAAGGAATAGAGATAGCTATTGAGTTTGATTTCTACCGTGAACTTTGGAAGGAAGAGGTTAATTTCTTTTACCAGGCTTTTATCGCGAAGCATGATATATACCCACAAAAAGCTTATGAGCATCCATCAGAATTATCACTTAAAGATAGCTACAGAATGCAAATGATGATGAAAGGGCTCTCAGATAAGACACTTCGCCCGAGGATCTGCAACATTAACAGTTACTCGAGTAATGGCATTTAGGTGTTTTAAGGGGGTCGCGTTCCGCGACATCCTTTAGCAGGAAGGAGTGAAATAGTGAAGGACATATTCCTGGAGTTCTTACGTAGAGAGATCGAAAGCACCTGCAGGATGAAACGCGCCGACGCTGAGAAAGGTCTTTTGTGTTTCTCGGCAGTCAGGAGCAGCATGGCTTTCCTCTCTGGAGAATTGGCAGCGGCCGGAGTGCTCGGAATCATAACAGACAGTGAATGGGATGAATTCAATGAAGCACTCACAGTGATCGAGAAAGAATTATATGACATGGTGAGGTGAAGCGGATTTGCCCGCTGCAAACGAGGGTGCTGGTGCAGGCGTGTTTCTATTGGCCTTTCCACGCTGAGCGGGTTCGAATCCCGCGGCCTTCATCGGTTTTCTGTATTTCATTTGCAGAATTCCTCCAAGGATAAGTCCCTCTTACGGCGGACGGCTGTGTTAAGGAGCTTCAAACGCTCCGAGGGGGCATAAAGCCGGCAATGCCGGCACACGTGAAAGGAAGGGAATTATATGGGTCTCAAATTTATAACAAAAGAATTTCAGACAATTGAGCAGCTCCGCGAAGAATTTCTCGGAATGCTCCGGGTGAATCTTAGGAAGCCCGAGGAAGACGGAGCTGTCACAAGGGAGTGCGAGATGTTCCCGGGACTGGAAGAGTATATCATATCTGTCAGAGAGACCCCGGACGGGGGTTCTTACATGAATGCGCTTGTGTTTCCTGTTCATCTTGAGGCGATTGGAATCAATACTGCCGACGCCTGGGAAACGGCAGTCAAAAACACTTCCGGAGCTGTCCGGATTGATGAGCTTCATGCCGCCATGAACGAGCTTGCAATGGATCTGTACGGAGCTCCGGTCTTTACGCCGGAAGAATTAGAGAATGACGGGTTCTCTCTTTATATCGTGACGAACGAGATTCATTTCGCGGGAGCTGGCGCGATCCTGTACTGCAAGGAACTCCTGAAGGATGTCTCAAAAGATGCAAGAACTTCAAGATGGATTGCTTACCCGTCATCGCCTCACGAATGGATATTAGAACCTGACATAGGAATGGGAAGTCTGGAGGACCGTGTTTCAATCATGCTTGGTGTCGACCGCGAGACAGGCCAGGACAACCGCCTTATAGACAAAGTCTATTACCTGACAGTTTAGGAGGTGTAGCTGATGAAGCAGTACATAACACGGACAGAGGCCATGGAAGAGCTCGGGCTTTCTACGACCGCAATGAAGACGATCATAAACGAGATCCGGAGTTATTCCGGAGTCGGGAAGCGCTACGGCCCGTATGCACTCAGGGGGACAGGAAAGCTCCTGCAGATAAGGTACGCGGTACTCACCGATTACATGAGCTATCGTGACCGCCTTCGGAACAAGGATTCCAAGAAGTATGTCCCCGAGTTTGACGTCCGGGAAGCTGAGCGGGATCTGGGAGTCACTTCTGATGTGTTCATCACCCAGCAGCTCAGCGTGGATCCGGATCTGATCGCCGGCGCGATCGTCAGGGAGATCGCTGCAAAGATGATATCCAGGTGAATGCCCGGTCATGCTGGATGCTCCGAAAGGGAGTGCCGAAGGATAATACCTTTCCCCAAACTGTCCTTATCTTCGGCAGCGGGGTCATGCCCGCCGTCCTGCCTTCCGGGCGATTGCCCGGGATGAGCATTTTTATTCCTCATATTGCTGGTCCCTCCGGAGACGGAGGGATTCCCGGAACGAGCTCACAGGGAGCAGAGGCGCATTTTTAGTCCTTTAGAAACATATAAAGCAAGCTGCCAACTGCTGAATAATCGTGAAACCTACCTGATACTCACAAGCCTCAGCGGGTCCGAGTCCCGCCGTTCCGTCTTCGCGCATCGTTAAGCCATCGTATGCGTGCTCCTTTATATTTTAGTGCTGTACCGCTGCCTGGCAGCGGTACGGGCCGGTAATTACGGGGCTGTTTCAAACAATGAATTTTCAATATCTCTGATTCCGCGATTTAGTTTATATGCACTTTACTTTTAGCCCCGTCGTTATAGACACATACCAAAATAAAGCAGAAAGAGAGGGAAGCCTATGAGATGAGCTAACTACCGCTGCCGGATAGCAGCACAAATTACAACTGAATAAATCGGGGCGGATCTCACGAAAAATCTGATCATTGTACGAATACGCAGCAAATGTTCAGTGACAGAATATAGCAAATGCACACTACTGACAAAACCATATAAATGCCTCATTTTGGCAATCCGTAACATGATACCGCCCCGATATTTGTAAAGACCCGTAATGCAGCCGCCCGATGGGCGACCGAGGCCAGCCGGTAAAATGCAGAGCCAGGAAAGGAAGGAACAAGAATGCAGACAAAATCAATCAGGGCAGAGATGCCGCATGGGAAGCTCAAGGCTTATATACGAGTAGAAGACAGCAAGACAAAGAACATCATCACATACGCCATTAAGTATCCGAGGAGCAAGCAGCCGTATTACTTCATCGGTGAGGTGAGGCATGACCTGAATGAACACGAGATCAAGCACCTCCGGGAAGTGATCGGATGTGTCAGCGGGTGATGCACGTCATTTTCAGGGGTAGTATGCTACCCCTTTTTTCGTAGGACGGTCAGAGCTCCGGAGCATCCGGCGCTGTGATGATCCTGCGACAGGCAGCGATCCGCTGCCATCGAGGCAAGCATGCGAAAGGAGGTATATAAGAGACAATGATAACATTCAGCGTCCCGGGGCCGCCTCAGGGCAAGGCCAGGGCGCGAACAGTCCGCACGAAGAAAGGCGATTCGGTCAGCTTTACACCTGCGCGGACGGAATACTATGAATACAGGATATTGAACGCGTTCCTGTTCGAGGCCGGAAATCCGAAGGAACTGGTATTTGCTAAGGGCGTGCCGGTCAGGATCCGGATCACGGCATATTATAAGCCGGCAGCCAGGACAACGAAAAAGGACATGATAAAGATCCAGAACGGTGAGAAGTTCCCAACGAGGAAGCCGGACGCCGATAACATCGTGAAGGCCGTGCTGGATGCCCTGAACGGCTCCGCTTATTACGATGATGCACAGGTGATTGAGATCACCGTTAGAAAGCTCTTTTCTTTTGATGAGGGACTGACCGTAACGGTCGGCGCTGCGTCTGAAGACTGGAGCGATCCGGCCGGCATGCATATCTGACCGGCCGACACTAACCTAAGGAGGTAATCATATGGGAAGACCACGTAAACAAGGTCTCGATTACTTCCCCGTTGATACGGATATTTTCAATGACTTCGGGATCAGGATCCTCATGGCCAAGTTCGGCGCGGATGGTTTTACATGTTACATGTATCTCCTGACGAGGATCTACAAGGATAAGGGCTACTATATCGAGCTCAACGAAGATCTCGAACTCATTGCATCGCAGGATCTCGGAATGTCCCGCGAAAAGGTCAGGCAGATTATGGAATACTTGTTCAGCCGGTCACTACTGGTATCCATCACCAGCACACTTGTTGTTCCGGTCACTGTCATAACCTCCACCGGAATACAGAGGCGGTATCAGGAAGCTGTTAAGGTTAGGGCTTCAAAAAATGCCGTCGAAGTCAGAGCAGAGTTCTGGCTTCTCGAAAATGAGGAGACCGAGAGCTTTATTAAAGTGAAACCTTTTTTAAGTAATTCCGAGAAAAACGCGGGTTTTTCCGAGAAAAACGGGAGTAATTCCGAGAAAAAAGACCTAAAGAAAAGAAAAGTAAATAAAAGTAAAGTAAAGGAAAATATATCTATATCGCGCGGCGGTGCATATTTCAGTGATTCGTCAGTCAATGAGGCTTTTACCGCATACCTCGAAGCAAGAGAGGAGAAGCTGACAGACTACCAGATCAACCGGCTGATCAAGAAGCTGACGGAATTGTCCACGGATCCGAAGGAGCAGGCGGCGATTATAGACGAAGCCACCATTCACAAGTGGAAGAGCTTCTTTCCGTTAGCTAAGCCGCGGAGCGGCAGCGGTACGTCCGATAAGAAACCGAAAGGCAGTTTTTACAATTTTGAGCAGCGGCAGCGGTCAGCCGATGAAATGAAGCAGATCGAGAGCGCACTACTCGGCGCCCCGCCGGCACATGAGGGAGCAGGATGAGACCGGAGGTTGAAAAGTTCCGTGAGTATCTTGTCGACGATGAGAAAAGCCCGTCAACGATACGGAGCTACTGTTATGCAGTCGAGAGCTTCCTGGAAGAGTATGAGATACTCACGAAAGAGCACGCGGTATCTTACAAGCTGGGTCAGGTAGCGGGTTACGCACCTAAGACGGCGGCAAACCGCACAACGGCGCTGAATCGCTTCTGTGAATTTATTGGCCGGCACGACTGCAAGGTCAAGACGGTCAGGGTGCAGGCAAAGCCGACAGTCGAAAACGTGATCACCGTTGACCAGTACGAGCAGATGATAGCCGGCCTGCTGGGTGATGGGAATGTCCGCGGATACTGGATGACGGTTTTTCTGGCAAAGACAGGCGCAAGAATCTCCGAGTTCGTTCGCCTGGATAAATCCGGACTCGAAACGGGTGTCTGCGAAATGTGGACAAAGGGAAAGATCCGCCGGATCCGGATCCCGGACATCCTGATTTACGAGTCTGCAGATTATTTCAAGAATGTTCCCGGGGAGCTTTTGTTCCCAAATCGATTCGGGAATCAGATGACGACGCGGGGAGCTGCCGCAGATCTAGCAAGGTGGGCGGTCAAGTACGGCGTCCCGAGGGATGTGGCACATCCTCATGCGTTCCGGCACTTGTACGCGATAGAGTTTCTTAAGGTCAACAAAGATATTGCACTTTTAAAAGACCTCATGGGACATGAGAACATCAACACCACTGCCGGCTACCTTACACTTAGCGAGGAGCAGCAGCGGGAAGAGTTCAACAAGGCGATTGAGCGTCAGGAGATGCACAGGCCGGACATCCGGATCCGGAGAGAGGCGCAGAAAAAAGCATGAAAATGATGAGAGGGAGAGCAGATGATTGATTTGATCGGGAAGGCGGCCATGCTTGAGATGCTGGCAGAGGAAAGCGCCGAGCTGACGCATGCGGCACTTAAACTTGCCAGGAAGTACCGTGGAGAGAATCCAACTCCGAAGTCGGAAATGGAATGCATAGATTCCCTGACCGAGGAGACTGCAGATGTTCTGCTCATCCTTGACCAGCTAAGCAGCATTATCTCTGATGAGCGGGTAAGAGCCATCAAGGCACAGAAGCTTGTCAGATGGAAAATCAGGATGGGAGGTGATTGACAATGGACAGTGAGAAACTGATTTGCACGATGCATGAGGAAATCATTGGTATCTGCCGGGAACAGCTTGAGGAGCTGCCGGAAGTATCTGCAGAATACTGCGGAGTTTGTCAGGCGTTCCGGGACATTAAGGAGGTGGCCGAGAAGGCCAAGGATGCAGGTGAGCGGATGGAGAACAGGCTTTTTCAGTACAGTACGGCAGTCAAGTCGCTCGGTTTTGAAAGGGTAAGAGGGTAATCGGATGGAAATCAATGAAGCGATAAACCGCATAGAGAGAGTTCTAGATCCGTTTCCTTTTGATCCGCCATTTTCGCCGGAGACGTGCGAGGCGCTCGACATGGCGATTGATGCGCTTAGGATCCTGGGCGATGAGGACACGATAAGCAGGAAAAAGATTATTATTTGCGTCAATAAAAGCAGTAGCAAGTATCTTAACGGCCAGGCAAAAAGCGCTATGTGCAGGATTGTCAGAAACGTACCGAGAAAATACGAAGTTGAGTAATGAGGATCGGACTTATTGACGTAGACGGGCACAATTTTCCAAACATACCGCTGATGAAGATTTCAGCATGGCATAAAGCGCAGGGTGATTCGGTTGAATGGTATGAGCCGTTATTCAGCGGACATATGGACAAGGTTTATATAGCTAAGGTGTTTAGCTTTACACCTGATTATGAGTATTACGTGGATGCAGACGAAGTAATCAAAGGAGGAAGTGGATACTGTATCAGTCTTGTAGATGGCAAAGAGAAGTATGACAAGCAGAAGGACTTGCAACTTCCTTCAGAGGTCGAACACATCTATCCAGATTACTCGATCTACTTTGGACGAGTAAAGGATATCGAAAATACGGCTTATGGATTCTGTTCAAGAGGCTGTCCGCGAGGATGCGATCACTGCCATGTGCCGACAAAAGAAGGGTTGTGTTCTCGTAAGGTAGCTGATTTATCGGAGTTCTGGCACGGTCAAAAATACATATCGCTCTGTGATCCGAATCTCCTTGCTTGCAAGGGTTGGAAAGATATCATGCAACAGCTGATTGACAGTAAAGCATATGTTGACTTCAACCAGGGACTTGATATCCGGCTGATGACAGAAGAGAAAGCGGAGATGCTCAAGCAGATAAAGATTAAGCAAGTGCATTTCGCTTATGATCGATATCAAGACA
The DNA here is from genome assembly GCA_017514845.1 of Lachnospiraceae bacterium. Lineage (GTDB taxonomy): Bacteria > Bacillota > Clostridia > Lachnospirales > Lachnospiraceae > Chordicoccus. Next base: position 4,167 of record JAFWIM010000226.1, on the reverse strand, counting down.
AAAAGATAGTCGAGCCAAGATTCCGAATGCTTGCAGAAGTGACGGGATGGGACCGGCACAAGGTTTCGGTCTATGTCCTATTCAACTTCAATTCGACACCAGAGCAGGATCTGGAGCGGATATACTTCCTTCGGGAAATCGGATTTTCACCATATGTGATGTGTTATGACAAAGAGCATATATCACCAGATGGATACCAGAAACACTTGCAGAGGTGGGTAAATAACAGATTCGTCTTTAACAGCGTGGATGATTTCAATAACTACGAGCCTTGGCGGAAATCGCCAGAGTACAGAAAGATAAATTACAGAGAGGTGTAGATCATGATGAGTGAATTAAAACGATTAAATCTTGACCACGCAACTGACGGACTAAGACGGTTCATTTTGGAGAATCCCGATTTGCCGATTGTAATTCTGGCAGACGAAAGCTCCGTCACCGATAACGGAGCATGGACGTACTGTTCTGAGATTTCGGTTAAGATCGAAGAGATTCTTGATTGTGAATATTACGATTATGGCGATATGGTCATCACCGACCGCGACAGACTCGAAGAAATTATTGAGGATAATCTTTACGAAGATTACCACGATAAACCGGAATCAGAGTATGACGCTGCTATTAAGGCGGAGGCGGAAAAATTTGAACCGTACTGGAAGAAAGTAATTGCGGTATATGCAACAAACTGAGAAGGGGAGGAAAGAATGAGAATGAAAAAAGCAATCAAGGCAGCGGTAGCGGTTATCATCGCACTGGCCATAACAGCCATCATGATCGTGACGGCCAATGCAGAGACACGGTACATCGAAAAGACATTTGTTTTCGGCAAATACGCGCCGAACGTCCACATTATCAATGCGGCGCTCGGGACAGCATTGGAAGTCAGGACGGACGGATCCGTGTGCTGGAAAAAGCTCCGGGAGAATAACGACTACAATGATGTCTCGCAGTGCTTCACAATCCTGCCGGCCGGCAGCGGTTATTATACAATCGCCGAAGTCGTTCCGATGGGCGGGCACAATCCGCGGGTGCTTACATATAAGCCCGGGAAAGGATTCTTTATGGACTGGCCAAGCGGTTCTGCAGATGTTCAAAAGTTCCGCTTCAAATGGTACAGCTCAACAACCTGCGGCGGTCGCACGATTAAAAATTGCTGGCGGCTTGTCTGCAAAAAAGACAGCATTGCCTTCTGCACGGGAGGATGGTCTCCGGTTAAGATTCCCCAGGATAATTGGTCTGCAGACTACTGATCATAGTCCCGAGTAGGGAAAAGTGTGGGGAAAATGGAAGAACGGGCGATTGTTAAAATTGCCCGATTTTAAAGCAAAAACAATGTTCTGACAATTCCCGTTATCAGAACATGGAAAGGATACTTTTGAACATGTTGCACAAAAATAGAGGAATCGAAGCTATTCATGTGAGGGACATTCCGAAAGATGCATATATAAACATGTCGGAAAGATTAAGTAAACTGATAGAGGAAAAGAAAGTCAGTTATAGAGAAGTCGCGGATGCGGTTGGCATCACTGAAGTTTCTATGCATAGATACACGAGAGGCGAGAGAACACCAAGAGCACCGATCATAGTAAACCTTGCAAACTACTTCGGCGTATCCGTAGATTATTTGTACGGTCTGACGGATAAAAAGGGAACAGCTGACGAAAAGGTTACGGATCGTCTAAAGCAATGCCCGTTTTGCGGTGGTACAGCACACATAATGAAGATGGGATATCCTCACTGGGTATATTGCGAGTCGTGCGGCGCGAAGGTCCATGGTGGCGTCATAGGCGAAGAGGAAGGAGAGGCCGCAAGCATCACGGCATGGAATCGGAGAGTGATCGTATGATAGGAAAGGTAAATACAAACGGACGTACATGAACGGAAAGGAGCACTTATGGATTTCGAAAAGAAAATGGCTGACATAACGAGCAGCCTCTTCACCGAAGGATGGGTGGAGCAACAGGTAACGGAGGCTGTCAAGACCGCCATTCAGAAGGCAATCAATGATCAGTTCTCTTACAGCGGCATCGGCTATAAGAAGATCAAACAGGTGGTTGAGGAATCCGTTGAAAAAACGGTTGCCAACGTAGCTCCGGAATACATCCCGAAACTGGAAATCGTCCTTGCGGAGATCATGAGCCAGACAGTCGTAGCGGAGAAGAAAAGGATACTCGAGAACTTCCGGGTATTCATGACGGATACGGACATTCCGGACAGAGAAAAGAATACAGGTACCCGAAGGATAGAACTGAGTGAAATTTTCAAGGTATATCGCAAATATGTCTCCGAGTACTTCGATACCGAAGACAGGGATATTAATTATGACGATGAGCCAACATATGAGCCTGTTGAATGTAAGGTGTGGATTGAGGAGGAAGATAAGAACCGGGGTTACTTCAGGAGCATGTACAGGCACGCCTCACTGTATCTGGTGACGGAAGACGGCCAGGATGAACACGGTAAGAGCTGTAACTTCAAGGTTCCGCTCATCATGTGGAATGCAAAAGAGGGGTGGAGCATTTCGGAGCTCGATGAAGAGATTGATTTCGGAAATATTTTGAGGGCTGACCCGATGCTCTGCTATATCTATAAGCTGAAATCCTACTTTGTGCATATCGAAGACACGGGAGAGGAATTTGATGATTACGTGGATCTTGATAAAAAGCCTGAGTGCGATTGGAGTTGAACATGGAGGACGGTGATGCGAAATGCTTGATTTAGAGAACGAAGAACTGAGAAGTAAAAGAACATGTCCTGTCTGCGGTAGAACATACACAGAGCCGCCGGCGATATCCAGAAGGAGTAAGGGCATGGAGATCTGTCCGGAATGTGGGACACGTGAAGCAATAGAGGATTGGAATCGGGACCAAGAAGAACGCACGGATAAACGCACGGAAACGCACGCGTGTGATTTAATCTCAAGACAGGCGGCGATAGATGCGCTGAAAATCTGCGACAACAACGAAGATGGCATAAACTGTTACAAATGCCCGCTAAGAGATGAACGATGGGACGGAGCGTGGCAAGACGATGAAACAAGTTGCTACAGAAAGTTAATGAGAGATTCAGCAGAGCTGTTATCCACACAGCCAGAGCAGAAATGGATCCCCGTAAGTGAGAGACTTCCGGAGCTGGATGAGGATGGATACAGTCAGAAGGTACTCGCGTGCTTTGGGAATTATTCCGGATGCGACATACTTGAGTATCGCGCAACAGAAGGAATTGGCAAATGGTACATTGGGGACATGGATGATTCACCTGAGGATATAGGAGTAATGGTCTTGGCATGGATGCCCTTGCCAGAGCCGTACAAGGAAGGAGATGACACACTGATCAGCGCAGAGGAAGAGGGAAAATGATGATAAGACGGTGCGATGTTGGTAAAGTGATATTCTATGCTCACTATAATGTAAAGGAGCTGCCTGGCTTCCGGTTCACCGTTGGTAAGATGACAATCACCGAGGTTTCGTTTGATGGAAGATTCAGGGCAGAGGAATATGATTTGTGGGTACCTAATGACTTTATTGATGCTGATAGAATGTTCTGGCGGAGCTGGGAATGCGAGGAGTATTGCAGACGCAGAAACGCTCAAGAGTTCAGGAGGATGATGAGTTGTGGACAGTACAGCAGAGCTTCTTAAGGAGCTGAGGCAGCGGGGATTTGACGCACGACTGGATGAGACAGGTGTTGTTACTGTCTGGATTGATCCGTACAAAGACGACACTGACAGTATCAATCGGCTGATAAAAGACACATTCAAGTGGGAACGCAGTTATGGATTCCATTACGTGAGAAGGCCGGAAGAATGGGATAATCATCCGAAAGCTCCGGACCGCGATGCATACGCTGCAAAAACGCAGCGGCGCAAGAATAAGCCGCTGCAGGCAGCGGTCGACAATGAACAGTTGCCGGGGCAGATGGATATCTTTGATTTTTTAGGAGGGAAGTGAACGTGAAGGTTGAAACGTTAATTGTTTACGGCGCTCTTGTAAGCGCGGCTATCTTTGTCGCCTTGGTACTAATTGCGACACTTAAGGCCGGCAGCGATGAAGATGATTGGATGGGGTGTGATGAGTGCGAAGATGACTGTGACTGTGACTGGTTCTAATCAGAAAGTAGTAAGCAAGGAATTATGTGGCGGCTGCCATTCCTTTGACGGGTTTAGTT
>JAFWIM010000225.1 GCA_017514845.1 Lachnospiraceae bacterium | reverse complement strand
TGACGGATCGAACCCGTGGGATGTCAACTGTGTATATCCGATTGAGTCTTCCGTCCTCAATTACGGAGGAACAAATACAATCGCCGTGCGCATCTGCAACTCCAGCGGTGGCGGCGGATGGTATGAAGGCCCGGTAGGCATCTATTCCAGAGCGGCCTATGATAAGATCTCGGCAGGCGACTCCCGCCTCACAGCCCTGGAGTATGAGTCCGCGTCGACCGGAAATACAGAGACATTCCGTCTCTATCTGCCGGAAGACTACTATGAGAAGGACAACGTTAAACGCTATCCGACACTGTATCTCTTCCACGGTATCAACAGTACAAGTAAGACATACGAGATCGATGATATCGATCAGGTCCTCGATGAGGCTGTCAAGGCCGGACTGATTCGCGACATGATTGTTGTCATCCCGGATGATCCGACAAAGTCGAGCTTCTGGAGAGGCAAATACGGCGATATGGTCATCAAGGATCTGGTTCCCTATGTAGATGAACACTATCGCACGATTAATGATGAACGCTACAGATTTACGGCCGGCTGCTCGATGGGCGGTGCCGGTTCCGTCGGTCTCGGCCTCTTTAATCCGAACCTCTTCTCGGGTGTTATCAGCTTCTACGGAGCACTCAACTATACTTCGGCTCTCGGAGATGGCGCGAGTTTATCGAAAGAATACCTTGACATGTACAGGATCTACATGGCCTGCGGTAACCAGGATATGTACAACTTCTATGATGTACAGGAGCAGATGAGCCGTCTGCTTACGGGCAAGGAAATCGAACACTATCACCTTGTTGACAACGGCACCCATACAAGCTCCTTCTACCTGCCGCACTTCATCCCGGCGGTACAGTACATCCTGGAGGGCTCCTACTCTACGACGACTTCCGCGGAGATCCTCAGCGGTTCCGTCGAGAAGAAGGGGGCATCGGCGGATGAACACACAGTCACAGCACTTGCCAAACTTACGGTCAGTGATAAGATCAGCGATTACCTGAACACGGTCGCAGCATCCAGCTTCACCGAAGATGAGAATCCGCCTCTGCGTATCCCGGTAGAATTCAGGATCACTCAGAATGACAAGGTCGTAGCTTCGTCAACGATTTTCTTCGAAGTCGATGCAGCGGGCGAATTTGAAGCCGAAGCTGAAATCCTGGCAGAGGCTCTTGACCAGACAGCGGAATACAAAGTCTCGGCTTACGCATCTGCTCTCGAGAATACAGTCGAGCTCGGAAGCTATGTTGAAAATGAAGTCGACGACGGACTTTTCGACGATGTCAAGGATCCGAAGCATCCGTATTTCACCGCAATCTACTGGGCAGTTGATCAGGGCATCACCAAGGGCTACCCTGGAACCAATCTCTTCGGCATCGACGATCCGTGCACGCGCGGTCAGGCTATGATGTTCCTCTGGAGAATGGCCGGCAAGCCGAATCCGATATACAAGCCGAAGAGCCCGTTCAAGGATGTCCCGACGAATCACGTCTTCTATAAGGCGATTCTCTGGGGACAGCAGAAGGGCATCACCAAGGGCTTCTCTGACGGTACATTCGGCATCGATAAACCGTGCACGCGCGGTCAGATCGTGACCTTTATCTGGAGATACAAGGGAGAGCCGAAACCGAAGAAGTCGACGAGTCCGTTCAAGGATTCAATTACGCCTGCTTACAAGACGGCTGTTCTCTGGGCGGCGGAGAAGAAGATCACGAATGGTTTCTCTGACGGAACATTCAGAGACAAGGCTGAATGCACGAGAGGCATGATTGTCAAGTTCCTCTACAACATCAGATGAGGAAACGTTATTATGAGGCTGTAAGATGTATCCCCATTTTATAGTATTGCCTTAGGGTAGGGCTGCCGCGCTTTTTGCGCGGCAGTCTTTCTTTTGCGGCTGAATGGCTTGGCCGGGCTGCACCGAAGTCTCATGAACCGGCGCAAGCATCATCTTCATCGAAAAGCGTAAGTCCTTCCCTGCGAGCTAAGGAACCTCTTGCGCGATCCCTGATCTCTCAGTCGGACTTACAACGCTTTTCTCACGAAGATGGATGCTTTGAACCGGCATTACGAACTTTCAGAGCAGCCTGTCTGAACTTTACGTGAACTTGCGAAATAGAGCTTATTGGTGCAGAAATATATTGACAACGCACCGCAGTGTGATAGAATGGGATCAAACATATGAATGAATGTTCATATGATAAAAAGAAGTGTTTCAAAATCAGGAAGAGAGGATTTTGCCATGAAGAAAACCTATAAAATCGATGTCGACTGCGCTAACTGTGCAAATAAGATGGAGGAAGCCACAAAGAAGACTCCCGGCGTGAAGGACGCGACAGTCAATTTTATGGCACTCAAGATGAAGGTCGAATTTGAGGACGGCGCTGACGTGGATGCGGTGATGCAGAACGTTATAAAGAATTGCAAGGTAGTGGAGGATGACTGCCAGATATTTATCTGACAGCATTTGCTATGAATAAAAAACAGAAAAATCTGCTGATCCGGGTCATCTCGGCGGGAGTTATGATGGCCGTCCTCATGCTTCTGCCGCTCGATGATAAGCCTATTTGCAGATTTGCATTATTCATGATTCCATATCTCACAGTCGGATATGATATTCTTCGAAAAGCGTTCAAGGGGATCATGAACAGACAGGTGTTCGACGAGAATTTCCTTATGGGAGTTGCGACCATCGGAGCCATGGCTCTCGGCGAGTACACTGAGGGTGTTGCCGTTATGTGGTTCTACCAGATCGGTGAGCTCTTCCAGAGCTACGCCGTCGGAAAGAGCCGGCAGAATATTTCCGATCTCATGGATATCCGTCCTGATTACGCCAATATAGAAGAGGACGGGCAGATAGAGAAGGTCGATCCGGATGACGTCGAGGTGGGTTCTACTATCGTGGTGAATCCGGGTGAGAAAGTGCCGATCGACGGTGTGATCATAGAGGGACACACGACACTCAATACAGCGGCGCTGACCGGTGAGAGTATTCCGGCGGATGTACAGGTTGGCGATGAAGTCATCTCCGGCTGCGTCAACATGACCGGTGTCATCAAGATCGAGACAACGAGGGAATTTGAGGAATCGACTGCCTCGAAGATCCTTGATCTGGTGGAGAACGCGACGTCGCGGAAGTCGAAGTCTGAGCAGTTCATAACGAAATTTGCGAAAGTCTATACGCCGGCGGTGTGCTACAGTGCGCTTGCCCTGGCGGTTCTTCCTCCAATTATCCGGCTCGTGATCGGTATGCAGCCGATGTGGGGCGACTGGATCTACAGAGCTCTGACTTTCCTTGTAATCAGCTGCCCCTGCGCTATCGTCGTCAGTATTCCGCTGAGCTTTTTCGGAGGTATTGGCGGGGCCGGCAATCAGGGTATTCTGATCAAGGGCTCCAACTTCATGGAGACGCTGTCACAGGTGAAGACGGTCGTATTTGACAAGACCGGAACTATAACCAAGGGGAATTTTGTCGTGTCCGGTGTGCATCACAGCACGATGGAAGATAAGAAGCTTGTTGAACTCGCTGCGCTGGCGGAAGCTCATTCGAGTCATCCAATCAGCAGGAGCCTTCAGGAAGCCTACGGCAAACCTCTCGACCTCGGACGTGTGTCTGATGTGACCGAGTATTCGGGCGAGGGTGTGGTCGCCGTTGTAGATGGTAAGCAGGTCGCCGCGGGGAATCTCCGCCTTATGAAAAGGCTTGGAATTACAGCAGAAGATTGTCACAAAGTCGGAACGGTCGTCCATATTGCGCTGGATGGAGAGTATGCCGGCCATATCCTGATCGCCGATGAGTTGAAAGGAAACGCTCGCGAGGCTATGAAAGCCCTGGCTAAAGCCGGCGTAAGGCGCACCGTCATGCTGACCGGCGACAAGGAAAATGTGGCCCAAGCGGTGGCATCCGAAGTCGGGATCAGCGAGTACCATGCGGGTCTTCTGCCGGCGGACAAGGTCGGGCACGTCGAGAAGCTTCTTGCCTCGTCAACTGAGAAGGATCGTCTTGCCTTCGTGGGCGATGGAATCAACGACGCTCCGGTGCTCGGCCGCGCTGATATCGGCATTGCGATGGGTGCCCTCGGCTCAGATGCAGCGATCGAGGCTGCGGACGTGGTTCTCATGGACGACGATCCGCTCAAAATTGCCAAGGCTATCCGCATCGCCAAAAAGTGCATGCGCATCGTTTACGAGAATATCTATTTTGCCATCGGCGTGAAGCTGGCCTGCCTGCTTCTCGGGGCGCTTGGCATAGCCAACATGTGGCTTGCGATATTCGCGGATGTCGGCGTCATGGTGATCTGCGTGCTGAACGCGATCAGGTGCCTTATGGTGAAGAATCTGTAACTAATCAATCCAGGCCTCGCTTCGCGAGACTTGGCGCAGGATCAGGATTGAGATAAGTTGACATAATGCTGAAAATCCTGCATTCTGCTGCCGGGATGGCAGTAGGATGCAGGATTTTTTTATCCAAAGTCCTCGTAATTTTCGGTGAAAGAGTGCAACTCCCCGCGTGTCTTATAGCCGGGGAAAGTGTCAAGCTGGACCGCATGGCACGCGTTAAAGATACTGGTCTCGATTTCCGGATTGGTCTTTTTCAATTGACGGATCAGTTCCTTGGTCTCGCGGCGCCGGGACGTGGTCTCGGCGTTGTCCCTGGAAGTCGTCTCGGTGAAACGGCAGGCACACTGAATAAACTCGAGGCCGTTGTATCTTGCCCAGGCAATGATATCTGCCTCATTGATGCGGTACATGGGACGGATGAGCTCCATGCCCTCGAAGTTCAGGCTGTGGACTTTTGGGACAATAGTTTCCAGCTTGCTGCTGTTCATCATAGCCATGACGACCGTCTCTATGACGTCGCTCATATGGTGACCGAGCGCGATCTTGTTGCATCCGAGCTCTTTGGCCTTCGCGTAGAGATGGCCTCGGCGCATGCGGGCGCAGAGGTAGCAGGGCGACTTGGTCTGCTTGTTCGCGACATCAAAGATATCCGTCTCGAAAATCTGGATCGGGACCTCAAGGAGAGCAGCGTTGCTCTCTATTTTTTTTCGGTTTATCGGATTATAACCCGGATCCATGACCAGATAAATGAGGTCGAACGGGACTCTGGTGTGTTTGTGGAGCTCCTGCATGAGCTTGGCCATCAGCATGCTGTCCTTTCCGCCAGAGATGCACACCGCGATCTTGTCGCCGGGGGAGATCAGCTCATATTTTACGATTGCTGTCATGAACGGTGCCCAGAGCTCTTTTCTATATTTTTTATTAATGCTGCGCTCGATCATCTGGCAGCGGGTGAGTTGTCTTGCCATAGGACTCCTTCGAACTAAATATTTATTGGCAAAGTATACACCATTGCAGGATAAATGCCAAATGCTTCTTGAGCCCGGAAAGATATGAATATTCCAGCCAGTTTCTGCCAGCCGTAAAAATGTGATTTACGTTATGGAGTATTCGTGATAAGATTGGTACGCGTGAGTGTATCGCGACAGTATTCAACTATCGGGTTCGCGCGGCGGAGCCGATACAGATTTAGTGAGGATAGTATGCCATTACTTGCCAATTTCCACACGCACACCACATTCTGCGACGGTAAGAACACCGCGGAAGAGATGGTGCAGCAGGCCTTATCGCTGGGCTTTACCCAGCTGGGCTTTTCCGGCCACATGGATCCGGACATCCACATGGACATTCAAGCGTATTTTTCAGAGATCCGCAGGCTGGCAGATATCTACAGCGACAAAATAGAGATCCTCTGCGGCGTTGAACTTGACAATATGTATGATCCGGGCTGCGCTCGCGGTGCGGATTATATCATCGGCTCGACGCATTTCCTTGATGTGCGGTCCGAGATTCCGATGTCGGTCGACAATACAGAAGAGTATATGGCGCATCTTGCAAATAGATTCTTCGGCGGAGACTACTACGAACTCGCGAAGGCTTATTATGAATTGGAAGCACAGGTCTATGACCGTACACATTGTGATCTGATCGGCCACTTCGATCTCGTGACGCGTTTTAACGACGAGATGCATTTTCTGGATGAAAGTGAACCCCGCTACTGGATCCCGGCTCTCACGGCCATGGAGCATCTGGTACGGCAGGGCATTCCGTTCGAAATCAACTGCGGCGCGGTGAACCGGAATCGGAAGGGGGAGCTCTATCCGAACAGATTCCTCCTTCGGCATCTTCGGAAATTCGGCGGCGAGATATTCATCAATTCCGATGCCCACCAGAGAGAGCTTTTGGACGGCGGTTTTGACATTGCGGTGAAGACAGCAATCGAGTGCGGATTTACTCACGTCAATATCTTAACAAAAGAGGGGACAGGCAAGCTTCATGTCAAGCAGCTTGCCCTTGATACACTTTAATATATTCAATGACGCAGAATTCTCATGGCTTTGGATCGTGAGATGAATACGCTAATTGAAACTGATACAGAAAGGCGGTTCACATGGCCAGAATTGCAACTGTAGCGAGAAAGACAAAAGAGACTGATATCAGGGTTACCATCAATCTTGACGGGACGGGCATTTGCAACATCGATTCGGGGATAGGGTTCTTTGACCATATGCTGAATGGATTTGCAAGACATGGAATGTTCGATCTTGAACTGTCCTGTGACGGAGACACCTTCGTGGATTCCCACCACACGATCGAAGACTGCGGCATCGTGCTCGGCGAGGCCATCAAACAGGCGGCCGGCGACAAGGCGGGCATCCGACGATTCGGCAGCTTCATCCTTCCGATGGACGAGACGCTTGTCCTCTGCGCGGTCGATCTGTCCGGCAGACCGTATCTGAATTATAAGGTCGACTTCACCGTTCCGCGCCTTGGAACGATGGACACGGAGATGGTCCGGGAGTTCTTCTACGCGGTGTCCTACTCGGCTGCAATGAACCTGCATGTGAAAATGCTGGACGGGCTGAACAATCACCACATCGCTGAAGCCTGCTTCAAGGCATTCGGCAAGGCTCTCGACGAGGCGACTTCCTACGACCCGAGGTTGGGAGACCAGGTGTGGTCGACGAAGGGGAGCCTGTGATTTTGGGCAGACCGTCTGCTACGAAATATATGTTGATTTTGAGGTTGTCGCACTTTGTGCGACAACCTCTTTTTTGGATTTACGAATGCCAAGATTTCCGACAGAGGCATCAAAATCCTGCTTCCGAGGCGCGTTTGCTGCCTTTTGTCTTGGTCGGTTTCATCGGGTCTTCGGCAGAGGCAGCAAAATCTTGCTCCTGAGGCGTGATTGCTGCCTTTGACCTTGGTGAGTTTCATCGGGTCTCCGGCAGAGGCAGCAAAATCTTGCTCCTGAGGCGTGGCTGCTGCCTTTGACCTTGGTGAGTTTCATCGGGTCTCTGGCAGAGGCAGCAAAATCTTGCTCCTGAGGCGTGATTGCTGCCTTTGACCTTGGTGAGTTTCATCGGGTCTCCGGCAGAGGCAGCAAAATCTTGCTCCT
>JAFWIM010000224.1 GCA_017514845.1 Lachnospiraceae bacterium | reverse complement strand
TCCCTTACAATGGTCCAGGAATATATCCGGGGCCAGTAAGTTTGATCCGGCATTCACCCACGCCCATGCGGTGCGGCAGCTCCTATGGACGTGGTACTCTGCTGCTACGCTTCATAGAATAGATTCTAAACCACTCCGTGATCTCTTTCAGCCGTTTGACCCTGTGTTTCGGCTTGCCGGATCTGGACAGTTCGTGATTCTCGCCGTGGAAGACGACCATTTTGGCAGGAACCCCTTTATATTTCAGTGCCGTAAAGAGCTGATATCCCTCCCCGATCGGACAGCGGTAATCCTCGTCGCTGTGGATGATCAGGGTCGGCGTCCTGGCATTGCCGATGTACCTCAGGGGAGAGACGTCCCACATCTGGGCAAATCCTTCCTGAGAGTATGGATCGGTATTGCAGGTCTCGCCGCACATAAACGGCGGAATGTCGCTGACGCCGTACATCGTGATCCAGTTCATGATACTCCTCTGGGTAGCAATGCAGCAGAATCTATCCGTATGACCGTTGATCCAGTTGCTCATGAAACCGCCGTAACTGCCGCCGGTGCAGCACATCTTTGCTCGGTCAATATCCGGGTAGGCTTCCAACACATGGTCGACGAAGGCCATGATCTGCTCGTAATCGATCCCGCCCCACTGCATATCAAGGTAAGCGAATTCATTTCCTTTACCGTCCGAGCCGTGGGGATTACAGAACATGACAAAATATCCCTCCGAAGCCCAGTGCTGCATCTCATGGAAGAAGACCGGCCCGTACGCACATTTCGGTCCGCCGTGGATATCCAGGATTGCCGGGTATTTTTTTCCGGCCTCGTAGTTCATAGGAGCCAGCACCCAGCCATCGATCTCCTCATCGCCATATCGATCACTGTAATACTTCGTGCAAATATATGCAGGCTTCGCGACATATTTGCCGCGGAGTACCGCAGCATTGAGTCCGGTCATCCGATGCAGGCTGCCATTTTGATCCGCATGATATATCTCCTGCAGCTTCATGTCATAGAGCCCCATCACCCAAAGGTCACCACTAAGGACGTCAAAATCATAGAGCGCGCCTTCCTTATTCACGAGAGTCTCTGCGTTCCCATCAAGTCCGATCCGCCGGAGCACATTGCGGGTACCTTCGACCGCCATATAATACACGTAGTTTCCATCCGACTTGAGACCGCGCCAGCTGCCATACTCAATATCACTGATTACGCCGTCGAAAACGCCCTCGTCCGCCTCACGAAGAAGCGTGAACTCCTTTTCCTCCCCGGCAGTATCATAAACATAGAAGAAAGGATTTTCGTTTTCTCCGTATCTCCTGCATTCGCTTCCCAGAACGATGAGTTTGTCAGCAATCTTCCCCATCTCCATAATCTGGAGATATGGACGCACCAACTCCGTGCAGCTTCCGGCAGCAACATCAATACGATACAAGCCACTCTTATATTCTTCCCTATTCTCAAATGTGCGCCCGATTACATACGCAAAGCCGCCGATTACTTCGAAGCAGTCAACGGTAAAAAGCGTATCTGTCAGCCTTCTCAGCTTTCCTGTTTTCACATCGTAATGGAAGAGCGTATTCCGAGTGCCCTGGGTAATCCCTTCCCCGTTACGCCAGAACGGAGACTCCGTCAGTTCCTCATAGTCCTTATTTTCCTTGATTTCTTTGAGGACCTTCTTTCTTCCGGCTTCCGACATGGCGTAGTAATCAGGATATTTGACGAAAGTCTGTCCGGTCAGCAGATAATTTCCGTCGGGCTGCTTCCTGAGATCCGACACGGGAATAGGGAATTCATAGGCCTTCTGGGCTTCGCCCCCGCCAAGAGGCAGACGCTGAAAAACCGTGATCGGCGCTTCCTCGCCCTTCTTCTGATCCTTGCCCCGCTTTGCCTGGAAAAGAATCGTATCATTGTCTTCGAAAAAGAATTCTCCTGCCTTGCCGTCCGTGACCAGCTGAACCTCCTGCCAGTTCTCTCTCGCTGCGTCTCTTCGCATCATGAACAGGTTTGAATCGTAGTCATTGTCATCTTCATTAACGGACGAGACAATATAGGCAAGCTTATCGCCCTCCGGAGAGAGCTTCAGAGATGAAATGTATTTATAATTGTAGAAATCTTTGAGTCCGATCTTTCTCATGATTTTTATCCTCTTTTCTGTTTTATCTACTGTAACTTCCGCCCCTGTTTTCATCTGTACTACTATCAGATATTTCTTCCTTTAGTTGTTCATCAGTGATTTAAAGTCATAGCCTGTCTCTTTCGCACTTCTTTATTATATGAAATAACCGGACTCTCTACAATTATTCCTTATCAAAACATTACAGCGTTCTTTTGTTCCGCCGAAATGCCGCCATCCGATCCAGATCACCGTGGCTGATCTGATGCTCCAGCGCGGCGACGATTTTGTCTTTCCGGGAGAGAAAATCGGGCCCGGAAAGATTGACGCCGAAAATCGTGTGATGAGTGATGAAAGAGCAGTCGCAGGTCAGATTCTCGACAAAGAGCTTCAGCTCCTCCAGCATTTCCTTTTCAGAAAGCGGATCAAATTCGCCGCGCTGTGCCTCCTCCAGAAGGGGTGTTCCCGGAAACAGTGTCAGACCGCCGGTCCCGACCAGCATCGGCTTGCACTTGCTGAAGATCTCTTTGTACTTTTTGTATTAAGGAGTATGTGTATGGCTGAGATCACCAAAATGTGGATCGCAGATAAGATGCGAGAAATCATGAAGCACAAACCCATCGATAAAATCCGCGTGACTGAGATCTGCAAGGCGGCTGACATTGAACGACCGACTTTTTATTACCATTTTAAAGATAAATATGACCTGGTTGCCTGGATGTTCTGCAGGGATGCCTATGGCACTGACATCACCTCCGTGGCATCCGCCGCAGCGGGAATGAACAGGATGAAACAGGATATCATTTTTTACAGGCGTGCTTACGAAGATGCATCCCAGAATGCGCTCTGGCATTATATGCGTCAGCTTCTCGGAGATTGAATCTCCGAGCTTGCTGGTCCGCCGCGGGAGTCTTTCTCTGCTTCGCAGGCGGAAAAGCAACCTTGTCCGGATACAGCAGGCGCGCCACCCTTCCCGCAGGATAAGGTGGTGGAGGTCCGCC
>JAFWIM010000223.1 GCA_017514845.1 Lachnospiraceae bacterium | reverse complement strand
TCGATTCCCTTGGCTATCATGCGGTCCGCTTCTTCGACGACCGGTCCTCTGACATCATACAATACATTATCCAGTTTTGATGACTTCTTAAATTCACGCATATAAAACCTCCAAGATGACAGTCAGAGTCTGCATGGCACGCAGCCAGCTGCTTAGGATCCGGCTGTTTTGATTCAAAATCCGCGAAAACCGGGGACAGATCCGTTGTCCCCGCTTCACCGAAAAAACGCATGGCTGCTATTCGCATTTTCAATGCGTCAACGCAAAAAACATATCGCTGTTTTTCGTTTTGGCAATGTGTCAACGTAAAAAACGTATCACTGCTTATCGTTTTTGCACTGCGTCACCGTGGTGAAGTCGCTGCGAAAGATTATAGCACCAATATGTATACTGTGTAAATCACTAAAACTTAACACCCGGCAATACCGGTCATCACATGCTGCAGTTCAGACAGGCTGTATCATCATTTCGTTTCCGGCAGCAGAGCATTCATCTTCGTGAGAAAAACATTGCTGGTCCTTCACTGAGAGATCAGCAATGCATATGCATTGCTTAGCTCTCAGATAGGACCTGCGTTTTTCGATGAAGATGATGCTTGCGGCCGGATTCAGGAACTGCCTTACAGCCTGTCTGAACTGCTGCCATCACTTTATGCCGTTGGCTTTTTCCATGTGGACCGTCAGACCTCTTACCTTGGCATTTTTCATTGCCCGCATTACTTTATCCGCGTTTTTCCGGTCGACGTCTACAAATGAATAGCTGTCGCAGATATCAATCGCGCCGACCAGCCGTCCGGAGATACCGGACTCACCTGCGATGGCACCGAGAATATCGCCCGGCTTAACGTGCTGATTCTTTCCGATGTTGATGAAGAGCCGGATCATATCGTCGTCTGAGTGGTCCGCTTTGTCGCGGCGTTTCACGCGAAGCTTCTTACCGTCCAGCTTTCTGCCCTTGCGGTCAAACGTCCCTCTTCGATCCTGTCCGCCGTAGCGCTCGCCGAGATCATCCAGGGACCTGGGAACCTTGAAGTCGGCGATGTCATCGATGCCGACGGAGTCGCCCATCTGCATATAGAGAAGGGCTGCGGCGATCTCCATGGAAGAGACCTCATCCTCAAAAATCCGCTTGTCGAGGAGCTCCATGATCCGCTCGAGGCCCTTGCCTTCACTGTCGATGACCTCCACCGCCCTGTCGAGGATCTTTTCACCCTTGATCTCGGATATATCGCCAAGCGACGGAATTGCCTGCGGTATGATTTTTGTCTTGCAATAGCGCTGGATCTCGCGCATCTTATAGACTTCACGGCCGACGACAAGCGAGAAAGCTTTTCCCTCCTTGCCGGCACGTCCTGTCCTGCCGATGCGATGAACATAGTACTCATCGTCCTGCGGTATATCGTAATTGAAGACCGCGTCGACATCATCGACATCAATGCCTCTGGCCACAACGTCCGTAGCCACAAGGATCTCGGTCAGTTTCTTTCGAAAGCTTCCCATCACGCGGTCGCGCTGAGCCTGGGAGAGGTCTCCGTGAAGACCCTCGGCATAGTAGCCGCGGCCCTTCAGCTCGTCGACAAGCTCGTCCACCTTGCGCTTTGTGTTGCAGAAAACAACTGACAGCTTCGGATCATAGAGGTCAATCAGACGGCAAAGGACTTCTGTCTTTTTGTTCGGTCGCACATCATAATAGTACTGCTTGATTTTCGGGACCGTGAGCTCTTTTCTCGCAATACGCACCACTTCAGGGTCAGTCAGGAACTGCTCTGTGAGATCGATGATCTCCCTGGGCATCGTCGCCGAGAACATGACCGTCTGGCGCTCATCCGGCAGATCGGCCAGGATAGTCTTCATGTCATCGATGAACCCCATATCCAGCATTTCGTCCGCTTCGTCGAGCACGCAGAATCCGACATTTTCAAATTTGACAGTGCCTCGACGCATATGGTCCATGACCCTGCCCGGTGTGCCAACGATGACCTGTGTGCCGTCCCGAAGGCCTCTGATCTGTTTAGAGATATCCTGTCCTCCGTAGACCGGCAGAATTTTTACGCCGTGCATATATTTCGCGTACTTGTGCAGTTCATCTGACACCTGAATGGCAAGTTCGCGAGTCGGACAGAGGATGACTGCCTGCAGTTTCTTCATCTTCGGGTCAATCTTCATGAGCAGCGGCAGACCGAACGCGGCTGTCTTTCCGGTTCCCGTCTGGGCCTGACCGATCATATCGCGGCCGGAGAGCTCGATCGGGATCGCCCTCTCCTGTATCGGGGTCGCGGAATCAAAGCCCATGTCCCCTATAGCCCTGAGGAGCTTCTTATCAAGCCCCATTTTCTCAAAGCTTCCCGGTTCCTCGCCCTCGGTCTCCGCGGCTGTCACTTCTGCCCGAAGAACGTCGGTCTCTGCAGATTTCCCAGTGTCTGTCACTCCGGCATTTTCTGCGGCAGCTGTGACTTCCCCGGGTGCTTCTCCCTCAAAGGAGGCTGCAATAGTATCATTTGCCACGTTTTCCTGATCGATCATTTTATTAATTTCTTTTTCCAAGCATACACCTCTATCATCTCTGTCTAAATCTTACGCAGGCAGACTCGTCGCATAAAGTCTTGCCCGTGATTTTTTACTTAACCACGAACGCGCAAAAATGTCAATAAGAAAAAGCCACTTGTAAACTGGAACCCAAGTTGATAAGATAGAGGCAAATGAGTAAAGGATGGTGCTAACATGGCAGCAAGCGAATATCATATCAGGGTAAAACGCGGACATCATGCCCGTCTCCGTTTCTGGTTCGATCCGATGAGCGATGATATCTGGAACGGCGATGCCGATCTGATCATGGAAGATGAACTCTCCTGCGACAATATATGCACACACGAACTGTTCTTCCCGATAATCGAACGCTTCTTTCCGGGTGAATTCCGCTGGAGAAATGAGCTGAATCTCATGCCGATGGAGGATGTTAAGGATATGATCGATGAGATACGCGATCTGATCGATATTCTGGACGCCGGAGATATCAAGAACAAGCGCCTCAACTACCTCCGCGAGGGCTATGCGGTCGATCTTCTGGTCCCAGAGGATGAATATATGGAGAACTATTACGGTCGTCCCCAGCGCATTCAGGTACAGGGCGTCATCGATCATCTCTATGTCATCAGCGAGTTCTACCAGACGATTGCGGACTATCTCGAGGAGATGGTCGAAAAATATGAGCCGAAGGGATTCAAGTATATAGCGATTTCCTCCCCTGTCTGAGAACCGCTTGAGCGCGGTTCGCTCCCGGGGTATGAACTCCTTATGCGCCTTTCCCTGCGGGATAATGCATTTTCAACATAATGATAAAGGCTGCGAAGAAACTTACCTGACGTTTCTTCGCAGCCCTTTTTTCTTATCTACTCAGCCGTGTACATAAAACTCTTTCAGATCATCGAGCCTCAGGCACCCGAGCATCGCGTACCGCGTCTCACGGACAGCACACCCGCAGTCGATATCGATCAGATGACCGTGACCGCCGTGCCATATCCTGCAGCGCCCGTCTGGAGCCGGCTCTGTGAAGAGCGCAGTCGGCGTATGCCCGAATATCATCTTCGTGTTCTTCGGATAGCGGATATAGAGCTCACTGTAATCCCTGTCCGCGAATTCCTTCGAATACCACCTCGGATACACGCGGTCCCAGACAACATGCACTCTCTCCTTTGAGCTGAGCTCATTATAGCGAAGCGGAGTATCCACATACCTGTCGAGATGTGTCGCGTGGCACAGATAGAAATTCCGGTCACCGACTTTAAGATTCGGGATGACCACGTACGCATTGGCAATATAACTAATGATCCTGCGCCTGTCTGTCCGGTCAAGCTTGACGAACTCGCTCCAGGTCGTAAGACCCCCGTTGTAGTACCAGATCATCCACTCGCGTGTCGCGTAAAAGCTCTCTGAATCCGAGACAAGGAGCGATCTCCTGTAGGCGTCTGTGAGGAACATGTCGTGATTTCCGACCAGATATATAATGTTCGGCTTATCCATGATGTACAGGAAGGTTTTGATTCCGTCCGGCCCTCTGTCCGCAACGTCACCGAGAATATAGAGAGTGTCATCACCGCTGAAATCAATTTTTTCAAGCATGCGCATAAAGAAGTCATGGCGTCCGTGAAAATCAGACATGACATACGTACTCATAT
Source organism: Lachnospiraceae bacterium (assembly GCA_017514845.1). GTDB lineage: Bacteria > Bacillota > Clostridia > Lachnospirales > Lachnospiraceae > Chordicoccus. Next base: position 2,376 of record JAFWIM010000223.1, on the reverse strand, counting down.
CAAACTCCTTATTCACACAGTCAACCCTTCCGGCTCCGCCGGGTTAGGATCGACTCAATCTTCCGGAATCACACTGCCGTCCGGTATTCCCTCGGCATTCGAATCCCACGAATCAACAAAACCTTTCCTGATGTAATCATCAGCGTAGATCACTTCTCCGTCCCCGTTGACTTTAAATGTATTTATAAAGCATCCCTCATAATTGATACCCAGCATATACAGATATCTGCTTCTAAATTCGTCCGCTATGAGATCTGCCTGGTTGTTCGGCTCATAAATGAACACATTGTAGCTTCGGACACCCAGTCTCACATCCGCCCAGTAGTTCTGATAGTTCGACGTCTTGAGCCAGCTGTTATCATTCTCGGTGCTACTGTAGCGAAGCTCGGTCAGGAGACCGTTGCTGTAGGTCGTCCGGTCATGGCTGTCCCTGTACCTCTCATACGTCCCCTTCTCAAAAAAGCGGAGAAGAAGTGTATCATAAACGATTTCACTGTCTTCTTTAGGTTTCTCCGTGACATCATTAATGTACTTGCACTCGACGACGACATTATCGACCCACGCCCCGGGAATAAGCAGACTGAAATACTTGTTCTTCAGCTTTCTCACCGAAATGTCTTCCACAGTAGAGTTATCGGGCAAATTCAGATATCCGGAGTTATCGATGACCGCACTCGCCTCAGGCGAAAAATCTTCAAGAGCGGCGACCTGCGCGGGAATTGGCGTAGGTGTCGGATCCGGTTTCGGCACAGTCATGATATATTGCCTGTGAAGCCATAAATTGGCGGGAGCAAGTTCCCTCTCACTCTCACCGGAGCGTTCGTAGATATACGGCTTCCGACCGCTCTCTGCCGGCTCACCCTCCGACATAAGCGCGGGAACAAGGCTGTTCACGATCAGATATCCGCTTCCCACTCCGAGTATCAGCACAAGGATGCAGGCGCAAAGAACTGCAACTAGTCTTTTCATGCATCATCTCCATCAGATTTGTATGGTCATTGTAGCACAAAAAGAACGATGTGTCACTTATCCGTATACCTCTCTGTACTGCTTCTTAGCTGTCCCATACATCTGTCTGTATCCTCTTACGGAGTTCCCGAACATCCGTCTGTACTCCTTAGGAGTCAGTCCGTATTCCCGCCGGAAAAGAGAGCTGAAATAAGATGTGTTTTTCATTCCCACCGCGCTGCAGATCTCCTTTACGGACAGAGTCGTCTTCTCAAGATAGCAGGCCGCTTTCTCCATTCTGCACAGGGTCTGAAAACCGTGTAGACGGAGACGGCACCATTTGCGATACAGTTTCTGGAGATATCCCGGAGACAAATTGCTCACTTCACCCAGAATCTCCCACGAGAGCTCCTCCTCGCAGTGGCAAATGATATACTCCTGTGTAATGAGGATTTCCCTTCTGACTGTCTCCCCCTCTATATATCGTATTCCGTAATACTCAATCTCCTCTTCCGTGAGTTCTGACCGGCATGCGCTGACAGGCTTTCTACTTTCCATCAGCCACTTTCATCCTTTCCGGCCATCTGCTCTTTATAGCGGAAGGCCTGTGGCTTACCCTGTATTCGACCGGGGTAATGCCGAAGTGCTTAATGAAAAGCTTGGTAAAGTACGTGCTCTGTGGATAACCGACCTCCTCCGCGATATCCCGTATGATCCGGTCCTCCGTGATTAGCATATAGGCTGCTTTCTCCATTCTGATGTGCTCAATGTAAGCGTGGATCGTGATACCCTCTACCTGTTTGAACAGATAACACAGATACGTCGTTGACAGGCAGGCAAGATCCGCAATCTTCTTAAGATTGATTTTTTCATTATAATGGTTGCGTATGTACTTCTTGATGAAATCAAGATCTTCCCTCGCGTGACCTTTAGTAGGTGAAAACCTCTCCGCCTCCAGATCGAACTCAGACGCGGGGAACGAATGCCTCACATCAGCAATCAGTATATCTGCCCCTGTACTTCTCGCGACGGATCTCGCCTCATCAAAATTCCTCACTCTCGTGAAATCCAGATCATCATTCCCATCACTCAGCGTGTCGACGATACCGTCCATCGGTATACCTCTGCCGCCAACAATAAGGACTCTCTGCATATATGTGCCCTCCCTCTTTGAACTCACTTTTAGTCCGCAGACTACAATAGCAAGAGAGCTTTTGTATGTCTATGTTTCAGAAGAAATTATCCATATATTTATCAACATTTATCATATATTTAATATTAATCCAAAAGTCAAGACCACCAGCTAAGCTGGTGGCTTGTTCTGCCCCTATAAGGGGCTGGTACCTGCTTGCGCCTGAGGGCGCACTGACGGTCCGCCAGCTGCACCACATTCACAGCGGCCCCCTCACGGGGGCTTTTTCAGTGCTC
>JAFWIM010000222.1 GCA_017514845.1 Lachnospiraceae bacterium | reverse complement strand
GTGCAAAACAAACTCGTCTTCAACATGGGTTTAAAGCCCTGTGTTGAAGATTGAGCCTCCGGCGGATCGCAGAGCTGCGCGAAGGAAGACGCACAGAGTGCGTCGCGCAGCTCGCGCGCGATCAGAGATCGCGATTTACTTATGAGTATCCTGTGTTGCAGATTAGAACTTACTCTACAGCTGACTCCGCCTCAAAAGACCACTCGAACACCATATCGGATCCGGTCTCGGACTGGTCCTCATGCCATGTAAAAGAAGAATCATTGCCAAATACAATGAAGCCTGTGCCGTCTTCGTATTCCGGTTCCTGACTCACAATCTCTCCCGCTTCGTCATAAGTGATGATCTGCTTCGTGCAGTCGGAATAGTCAATCCTCAGGGTTTCCGGATCAAGTTTACCGACGATGTCCCAGTGAGCAGTCTCTGTGGCGCTCCCCGCCCAATCGATCGTAATCCATGCCTCATCCTTTCCGAAGCATTCGACCAGAGCGTGTGCCCTGTCGCACTGATACTCGCCAATGAAATTCATCACGGGGTTCTGCCAGTCGGGATCTTCCTCAAAGACCGCAACATAGTCCGCACTCTCATCGAGCTGCACGGAGACGACCGGCTCGGTGGAGAAATCCTCACCGTTCTTTGTCCATTTCACAAATACATATCCGGCTTCCGGTGCGGCGGCAAATGTATACGCCGTCGGCTCTGCCAGATTGATCTGCGCGGACTGATACGGATGCTCCGGATCGATCTCCGGGACTGCCTCACCCTCCTCATAGGCAATCATACCCATGCCTTCCGTATTCATCTGAACGATGATTGATGCCTCCTGCATCTCCGTCACGGTGAAGTGATAGGTCTCGCCGCCATCGACTGCCAGCTGAACGCCGTCCGTCCCTTCTTCAGTGATGGTAACAGTAATGTCGTCTTTCGAACCGGAAGAACTCAGCTTGCCGGTCAGCGAATTCCCCTGCGGCTGCAGGACATCTCCATAGGAATCTTCGATCGCATCCTCGCCAAGCATGCAGCCGACGTACCAGCCGGGTTCGTCAATATCTTCCATAAAGGAGATAGAGAGCATATTATCGTTTTCGTCAGAGAAGTAACCGGACCTCGACCATTCGCCGCCTTCCTGCGAAGACGAAGTATCGGAGACGGGCGTTGTCGATCCGCAGGATACCATTACAAGTAACATGCTGACTGTCAGAAGTATGCTAATCAGTTTTTTCATTTTGTCTCCTCGCTTTCTTCATTTGTTATACCAGCCTTTGGTGCTGTTACCATTGTACCATACCCACTGTGAAAGAATTATGTTTTTAAAAGCTGTCAGCACTATGTGGAGAAAAAACGGAGCAGCCTCATATGAGGCAGCCCCGCGGTTATCGGATGCTGTAAAATTTATTTCTCGACAAGCAGGGAGATACCTGTCATCTCTTCCGGCTTCGGAAGTCCCATCATTTCAAGCATCGTCGGGATGATATCGCAGAGACGTCCGCCCTCTTTCAGATCATACTTCGGATCCGCATTGACAATGATGAACGGAACCGGGTTGGTCGTATGCGCTGTGAACGGCTCGCCGGTCTTCTCGTCGACCATCTTGTCGCAGTTGCCGTGGTCAGCGCAGATGAACATCTGGCCGTTAACTTCCTTCAGAGCCTCGACAACGCGGCCGACGCAAACATCGACTGCCTCAACAGCCTTGATTGCTGCTGCCTCATTGCCTGTATGGCCGACCATGTCGCCATTTGCAAAGTTGACAACGATTGCATCATAGACACCGCTCTTGATCGCAGCTACAAGACCGTCGCAGACCTTGAATGCGCTCATCTCCGGCTGCAGGTCATAGGTAGCTACAGACGGTGACGGAACAAGGAGACGATCCTCGCCCGGGAACGGCTCTTCCTTGCCACCGTTGAAGAAGAATGTTACGTGAGCATACTTCTCTGTCTCAGCTGTGCGGAGCTGCTTCATTCCGAGGTTGCTCAGATACTCGCCGAATGTGTTGGAGATGGACTGCTTCTTGAAAGCGACTTCCTTGTTCGGGATCGTTACATCATAGTCTGTGAAAGCGACGAAGTTCGTCTTGATTCTCGGTCCTCTGTCGAAGCCTGTGAACTCATCCATGCAGAATGTGCGGGTGATTTCACGGGCGCGGTCCGGACGGAAGTTGAAGAAGATCAGGGAATCGCCGTCCTTGATCGTTGCGACCGGTGCGCCGTCCTTCTGAACGACGAACGGAAGAACGAATTCATCCGGCTTGCCGTCCGCATAGGAAGCGGCCATGCCCTTCGAAGCGCTCTCAGCCGGAACACCCTTGCCGTTTACCATGGCATCGTAAGCAAGCGTTACACGCTCCCAGCGATTGTCACGGTCCATAGCATAGTAGCGGCCGGAAACTGTCGCGATCTCACCGACGCCGATCATCTTCATATTTGCCTCAAGCGCGTCGATGAAGCCCTTGCCGGATTCGGGCGGTGTGTCACGGCCATCCATGAAGCAGTGTACATAAACTTTGTCAAGACCTCTCTGCTTAGCCAGCTTAAGCAGGCCATAGAGATGCGTGTTGTGGCTGTGAACGCCGCCGTCAGACAGAAGGCCCATGCAGTGAAGAGCTGCACCGCCCGCGATTGCCTTGTCAACAGCATCACAAAGAACTTCATTCTTGAAGAAATCGCCGTCATCGATAGCCTTGGAGATACGTGTCAGTTCCTGATAGATAATACGGCCGGCACCCATGTTCATGTGACCGACTTCGGAGTTGCCCATCTGGCCATCCGGAAGGCCTACCGCCATACCGGCTGCATAACCCTTCTTGAACGGGCATGTTGCTTTCAGTTCGTCCATGACCGGTGTATTTGCAAGGTACACCGCGTTATGCTCATGTACATCACTCTCGCCATAACCGTCAAGAATCATTAATACTGTTGGTCTTTTTGCGCTCATAGTTTCTCCTTTTCTTTATCTTACGGGCTTAATCCGCATTTTCAGATTTACGGAGCCGCCAAATACGTAACTTATGCATATCTGCACTTATCATTATTTTACTTCACGAGATAAGCAAAGTAAAGAAACTTTCACACAAAAACACTGATATTTATGCGGTTTTTCGTGAATTTTCACATATGCCCGGCATTCACGGGTGCCACGGCGCCCTCTATTTTTTCTTATGCTTTTTTAACTCCGAAGCCAGCATCGCCTCGATCTTTTCCCGGTCCTTTACATCTATTTCATCGTTCCCTAGATCAAAGAAACTCTTGATCACGCCCAGATGCACGCCGGTCTTATACTTCAAAAGAGAGGTCATCACCGCACGGGTGATGACCTCTCTTTTTATTCTACCGATAATTCTGTTTTATGGCAGCAAATTATTTGTTGTAATGAATGATGTCAGCGAAGGAAGCCTTCAGAGAAGCGCCGCCGACAAGACCGCCGTCGATGTTCGGCTTAGCGAACAGCTCTGCAGCGTTGCCGCCGTTTACGGAACCGCCGTAAAGGACGCGAACTTCCTCAGCAACCTCAGCACCGTACAGCTCGACAAGGAGTGCACGAATCCAGCCGCAGACTTCCTCAGCCTGATCAGATGTAGCTGTGACGCCTGTTCCGATAGCCCAGATCGGCTCATAAGCGATGACAACTTTCTTGACTGCTTCTGCATCTACGCCGAGAAGGCCGATCTTGACCTGCTGACGAACGAAATCCTGTGTAACGCCCTGCTGTCTCTGTGTCAGAGACTCGCCGCAGCACATTACCGGAACGATGCCGTGCTCAAGAGCCTTGAGGACCTTCTTATTGACGGTCTCATCTGTCTCGCCGAAATAGTCACGTCTCTCAGAATGGCCGATGATAACATACTTTACACCGAGGTCATCAAGCATTGCCGGAGCGATCTCGCCTGTGTAAGCACCCTTCTCTTCGAAGTACATATTCTCAGCGCCGATGTTGATGTTTGTGCCCTCAGCTGCTGCAAGAGCTGCCGGAAGATCAATTGCCGGTACGCAGAAAAGAACGTCAACATCTTCGCTTGCAAATGCTGCCTTGTTCTCCTCGATGAAAGCCTTTGCCTCTGACGGAGTCATGTTCATTTTCCAGTTACCTGCTGCCAGGATACGTCTTGCCATGGGTATCATCCTCCTTTTTTATATAAGAAATTAATTTTTAATAATATCTGCAGTCCGCGCGTATGCCGCCCCGGGCGGAATACGCACGAACCGATTTACAGTAATCTGCGTGAATAATTCCTGTTAATTATTTGTCGTTAGCTGCTGCAACGCCCGGAAGCTCCTTGCCCTCAAGGAATTCAAGGGAAGCGCCGCCGCCTGTGGAGATGTGGCTCATCTTCGGGCCATAGCCAAGCTGGTTGACAGCTGCTGCGGAGTCGCCGCCGCCGATGATCGTTGTAGCCTCTGTCTCAGCCAGAGCTGCTGCAACTGCCTTTGTGCCTGCTGCAAGGATCGGGTTCTCGAAAACGCCCATCGGGCCGTTCCATACAACTGTCTTAGCAGACTTAACCGCATCGCTGTAAAGTTCGATTGTCTTCGGGCCGATATCCATGCCCATCTTGTCAGCCGGGATAGCATCTGCGTCTACAGTAACTGTAGCGATTTCAGCATCGATCGGGTTCGGGAAGGAATCTGTGCATACTGTGTCAACCGGCAGATACAGCTTCTTGCCGAGAGCAGCTGCCTTGTCGATCATTTCCTTGCAGTAGTCAATCTTTGTCTCATCGCAGAGAGACTTGCCGATCTCAAGGCCCTGAGCCTTAAGGAATGTGTAAGCCATGCCGCCGCCGATGATAAGTGTGTCGCACTTCTCAAGCAGGTTGGAGATAACGTTCAGCTTGTCAGCAACCTTAGCGCCGCCGAGGATAGCTACGAACGGACGAACCGGGTTCTCAACTGCGTTGCCGAGGAAGTCGATTTCCTTCTGCATCAGATAGCCGACTACGCATGTATCGATGTACTGTGTAACACCGACGTTGGAGCAGTGTGCACGATGAGCTGTACCGAAAGCGTCGTTTACGAATACATCAGCGAGGGATGCAAGTTCCTTGGAGAATGCTTCGCCGTTCGTTGTCTCTTCTTTGCGATAACGTGTGTTCTGAAGAGGAACAACATCGCCGTCCTTCATAGCCGCTACAGCTGCCTTTGCATTCTCGCCGACTACATTGTCATCAGCTGCAAATACAACTTCCTGGCCGAGAAGCTCGGAAAGGCGTGCAGCAACAGGAGCCAGTGAAAGTTCCGGCTTCGGCTCACCCTTCGGCTTGCCGAGATGGCTGCAAAGGATGACCTTGCCGCCGTCAGCGATCAGCTTCTTGATTGTCGGAAGAGCTGCAACGAGACGGTTCTCATCTGTGATAACGCCGTCTTTCAGCGGAACGTTGAAATCGCAGCGGCACAGTACACGCAGGCCTTTTACGTTGATATCATCAACAGACTTTTTATTAAGCATTGGTATCAATCCTCCTTAGTATTGGATTCTATGATCAGCACCCTTTGTGCATAATCTTCATTATTATCTGCGGATACAGGATCCGCGTAACTGCGGGGCATTACAGCCACCGCGATAAAAAAGGGTCCGGCCCTTTAGTGACCGGACCCTATCAGGTCTTACTTCAATTCAATTATTCGGAAAGAAGCTTGCCGAAGTACTTGATTGTACGAACCATCTGGCTTGTGTAGGAGTTCTCATTGTCATACCAGGAAACAACCTGAACTTCTGTTGTGCCGTTGTCAAGCGGCATAGCCATGGTCTGTGTAGCATCGAACAGAGAACCGAATCTCATACCGACGATATCGCTGGAAACGATCTCATCTGTGTTGTAGCCAAAGGACTCTGTTGCAGCAGCCTTCATAGCAGCATTGATCTCATCCTTGGTAACTGTGCCTTCAACAACAGCTGTAAGAATTGTTGTTGAGCCTGTCGGGGTCGGTACACGCTGTGCAGCGCCGATGAGCTTGCCGTTCAGTTCCGGGATAACAAGGCCGATAGCCTTAGCAGCACCTGTGCTGTTCGGAACGATGTTAACAGCTGCAGCGCGGGATCTTCTGAGGTCACCCTTTCTCTGCGGGCCGTCAAGAGTCATCTGATCGCCTGTGTAAGCGTGGATTGTGCACATGATGCCGGACTTGATCGTAGCAAGGTCATTAAGAGCCTTAGCCATCGGTGCAAGGCAGTTTGTTGTGCAGGAAGCTGCGGAGATGATGTGATCATCTTTTGTAAGAATGTCATGGTTTACATTGTAAACGATGGTCTTAAGGTCATTGCCTGCCGGAGCGGAAATAATAACATGCTTAGCGCCAGCATCAATGTGAGCCTGAGCCTTAGCCTTGCTTGTGTAGAAGCCTGTGCACTCAAGAACTACGTCGACATCCAGCTTACCCCACGGAAGGTCAGCAGCGTTCTTCTCGGCATAGATCGTGATCTCATGTCCATCAACGATGATGGAGTTCTCTGTGCTCTCAACCTTGTCAGCAAGTTCGAACTTGCCCTGTGTAGAGTCATACTTGAGCAGGTGTGCAAGCATAGCCGGGGATGTAAGGTCGTTGATTGCTACGATCTCAAACCCCTCTGCTGTGTACATCTGACGGAATGCCAGACGGCCAATACGACCAAAACCGTTAATTGCAACTCTTACTGCCATAATCGTGAATCCTCCTGTGAAATTTATTTGATATACATTACTTGAGGTATAAAACCCTTGTAATCATTGTACTCAAACTTGACTAAAAATACAAGAAATATTTCACGTTTTTTACGCATTTTTCTCAGATTTTTACGAATTTTGGCTTTCGTTTTACATAATATACATAATGCGTAAAGCCGCAGCTCCGCAGTATATTGACAGCTTCGTCAAACTGATAACCGACATGGGCCGTCTTGTGAGCATCGGAGCCGATTGTGACCAGTGTGCCTCCCATCTCGCGGTATCTTCTAAGGATCAGCGGGTGAGGATTCGGAAATCCTATCATCTTCCTGAGTCCTGCCGTGTTGATCTCGATAGCGATATTATATCGGATGAGAAGCTTCAGGATCTCATCAATAATGTCCGCGTAGGCTCTGTAGCTGTACTCTCTGGCCCTGTGTCGGCCATAGCGCACCACATAGTCCAGATGGCCGAGACAGTCGAAGTCGTGGAACAGACGGACATCCGCAAGCAGGTCTTCAAAATAATCTCTGTATACCGCTCCGTCCGTCCTGCCCTCGAAGACTTTGGGGAAGAATGGATCGCTGCCTCCGACGAGGTGCTGTGATCCGATGCTGAAATCAAAAGGATAGTCGTCCAGCAGCTTTTTATAACGTCCCCCGAGATGCTTCTGCATCCCGAGCTCTACACCCATTAATATTTCAATTTCTTTTCTGTATATTTCACGAAGTCTCTCGATCTCGCGCCTGTACTCCGCCACATTGAAATCATAGACAGTGTCCGGCACAGGATAGTCATAGTCGATGTGGTCAGTAAAACAGAGCACATTAACACCGGCAGTGATGGCTGCTCTGACCTGATTTTCCATCGCTGTCTCAGAATCTGCCGAATATGAACTGTGTACATGCACATCCGCCCTGATCATGTGCTCATGCACCTCCTGGTTCCGGTCCCGACCGCGAGACGAAAGCGCAGGATCCGGGTCCTCTTGCGTGCCGGATCCGTCCTTCACCTTTTTTCTATTATAGCAGAAGAACCGCAGAGGTTGTAGCGTATTTTGACTGATGCCCTCTCTTTTCCGACGTCTCCGCGCTCCGACATGAACCGGCGGATCTGAAAAAAGGACAAAAGAAACTGCCGCACCGGCACCAAAGAAGTCTCTTCACTTTCTGCAGCTCATGCAGTCAGACTTCTTTTGTGTCAGCGCGGCAGCCCTAAGGTTCCCGTACTCTGTTTCAGTGTCTCGGATGCGCCTTCTCATAGACATCGCGCATTTTGCCGATATTCAGATTCAGATAAATCTGCGTTGTGGATATATCAGAATGTCCGAGCATCTCCTGCACACTCCGAAGATCCGCTCCGTTCTCTATCATATGAGCCGCGAAGCTGTGTCTCAGCGTGTGTGGAGTGATATCTCTCTCAATACCCGCTTCCTGCGCATACCCTTTGAGCAGCTTCCAGAACCCCTGTCTGCTCATCTTTCTTCCCTGCACATTTGTAAAGAGGACATCGTTATCCGAAGCCTCAGGGAACAAATCTCTTGCATTCTCAAGGTATTCCGTCAGCGCTGTTCTGGCTGCGTTTCCGAACGGCACCGCTCTCTCCCGGTCTCTGTCCCGGCAGTTAATATATCCCATCTTAAGATTCACGTCAGATACTCTGAGACTGATCAGCTCAGATACCCGGATCCCGGTCGCGTAGAGCAGTTCGAGCATAGCCCGATCCCTCATGCCCTTCGCAGTGTCACGCAATGGCTGCGCAAGGAGTTTTTCCACTTCCGACACGGTAAGAATATCCGGCACTTTCTTTTCGACTTTCGGCGGATGAAGTTCATCGGACGGGTTGTCCGCGATCAGATTCTTTTTATATAGATAGCCAAAAAATGCCCTGATCGAAGCCACACTTCTTGATATGGATGACGCCGCGTAATTCTGCTCCTCCATATAGAGCATATACGAATTGAGATTTGTGGCTGTGACAGCTCCCCAACTGTCAACTGCCAGCTCCTTCTCAAGATAGGACGCAAGCTTATCGAGATCTCTCTTGTATGACTGTTCCGTATTCGCCGAGGCCTTTTTTGTCTTGTGCAGATATTTGATAAATTTCAGAATTGCTTCTTCCATGATTTTCTCTCCGATCTTACGGTAATCACAAAAAGCAATTCACCCTCCAAAACAAGTGGTCTCCCCCATTCACCTTCGAAACTATGGATTTTTCGAGGTGACAAAACATATTATACGCACAACTTTACATAAAATCAAACAAAAAAATCATTATTTTTTCGCTTATTTATGCGGAAAATCGGGGTTCACTAGATGTTGGCTGCCAATAATTCTCTGCCACAAGATATAGAACGTCAGAAGAACATGTTGCCCCACATTGTCCTCTCTGTTGTCAGTGATGAGTAGTGTACAAGGTCCTCGACCGTCGTTGTGAGGCCGGCAAAGATCACTATATCCGGATGGACGCGGTCAATGATCCTCTGGATATTATCCTCATCGAACTGGTGAATGAACACACTGCGGTCAAAGCTCTCCGCGATCCAGGGGAACATCTGCATCCAGATATAGGAATCTCCGACGATCAGTATATCCGGCTTTGACGAATCGCCGGTCTCATAGTATCTGTAAGAGCGCCAGGGATCATTTGCATGATAATCGATCATGTCGAACCACTCCTGGTGCTGGACCGCCGTCGGCTCTTTCACGGAGTATGAGACATCCTCCTCGGAGAACTTCTGTCCCAGGACCGTGTTCGTTCGCTCCAGGATCTGCATGTTAAAATCCTCATCCGTGAGGATCCGTATGTCTTCCTTGGGCAGCAGACCGCTGATCTGTTTCATGAGGGACGCATAACCGTACCGCACGCCCTGGGCGTTCCAGTGACCTCCGTCGAACGAGCGATAGCACACGAGCTTGCCTGCGGCTGCCGCCTCCTTAAGCTCCTTGTTGACAACGTTCATGTTGAGCTCCGGATAGTTGATTGCTATCGTCTGCATCAGATTAATTTCGGAGTTGGGCCTTACCTGCGTCACGTACCCCTTTAGATTGTCGGGATATACATCCACTTTATAGGGGAACACGGACATGCCGAACTTGATGCCCTGCTCCTTAAAGTAATTATTGATATCCTGCATACGACTGATGAAGATCTCCACCTCATCATTCGTCATGACGTCTTTGTGCTGAAGGTTATTCAGAGTGAGGTCCTCGGAGTCCAGTGAATAATACCAGTCGTTCATGACAATGGCAGAATCGCTGCGGAACTCATTGAGATAGCCGTAATTCAACGTGTTATAAAATGATTTCGCAATCTCTCTTCCTCCGCAGTTATCATCGATCCAGTTTTCGATCTCTTTTGTCAGCCCTTTATGAGGGACCAGAGTTGACGGTGCCTTGGCCTTCCATCTGTTCTCGTCAGCCTGCAGCTTTCCCCCGGTCTTATCCGAGAAAGCGAGCGGCAGGGCCAGCATCGCAATAAAACAGGTTATGACGATCAGATCACAAATCTTATTTCTCATTCATCAGCCTCACTTGTTCATCAATAGCGGATATACAGGAATGTCTGGAACGTACTGCTCATAACGATCATGATGCTCACGCCGAGAAGCGCGAGATAGGCGAGATCCCAGATGCGGTTCTCACGCATTTTCTCTTCGATCCTGTCCAGGGTAGGCGTACAGCAGATAATGCCCGCAAGGAGCGTCAGGACCATGCGCTGGGACAGATACCATCTCAGAGTGAATCCGGAATTCCAGGTGCTCCCCAGACCGATCAGAGTCGGAAGGAACGCAAGTGCCTGACGGAAATCTTCGAAGTAGAAGAACACCCATCCGATCATGATCAGAATGAGCGTGATGGCATGCCTGACAAGTTCGGGCAGAACAAATTTGGGATGCTTCTTCAAGAACCGCTCAATGCAGAGAATGATGCCGTTCCACGCTCCCCAGATAATATAATTGAGCGTAGCCCCGTGCCAGAAGCCGGCGAGCAGGAATGTGAGAAAGAGGTTTACGTAGGTATTTCCGGATCTGCTGCCGCCGATCGGGATATAGAAGTAGTCACGGAGCCACTTGGACAGCGACATATGCCATCTGTGCCAGAAGTCGGTCAGCGACTGGGCGATATACGGATTGTTGAAGTTCTCTTTGAAGTCAATGCCGAACATCTTTCCCAGACCGATCGCCATGTCCGTGTATCCGGAAAAATCGAGATAGAGCTGGATCGTATAGCTGATGATTCCCAGCCATGCCAGAGCCGGTGAATTGTTGGCCGTTCCGAGAATATCATGCGCGACGACACCGATCTGATCGGCCAGAAGAACTTTTTTTGCAAGTCCGACAGAGAAACGGCGGATGCCCTCTGTAAATCTGGCCGTGGAGAATTCGGGCCGGTTCATCTGTCTCGTGACATCAGAATAGCGGATGATCGGACCTTCTACTATTTTCACAAAGAAGGACATGAACAGTGCAAATGTTATGATATTCCGCTGCGCCTTCACCTTCTCCCTGAACACGTCGACGAGATATGCAATTCCGGAGAGCGACATAAATGAGATGCCCAGAATAAATCTCGCGTACTTGAAAAAGATAAGTATGGCAAGGTCAAGAACGATGCCGACCGCAAGGAACAGCGTCTCATATCTGCTTTGACCGGCTGCCCTGTATTTCTCCATCAGAATTCCGCAGCCGTAATTGATGAGGATCATGGCCAGAAGGACCGGCAGTGCCGTCACGTCCGCCCAGGAATAAAATATCAGCGAGGCGGCCAGAAGGACCGGCACCTTCAGTCTGGGAAGAAACAGCGCCGCGGGTATATATACGGCGAGCGTTCCCAGCAGAAATATGAACAGAAATGTATTTGTTGAAAAACCCATGAAGTAAGTATCCCTTCGTAAAATGCGCCGCCCGAACATCGGCAGCGAAGTATCCGCTCCCGTTCCGTGAAGTGACCGGACAGCAGGCAGACCATGCTGAATTATACTCTATCATATCGGGCAAAAAAAAGGAAGAGTGGCATTTCACTCTTCCTTTCTGATTACTTCGCGTAGTCTACCGCACGGCTCTCACGGATCACGCTGACTTTGATCTGGCCCGGATATTCGAGTTCCGACTCGATCTGCTTGGCTATGTCTCTTGCCAGAAGGACCATCTCAGAATCGCTGACCTGGTCCGGAACAACCATGATTCTGACTTCTCGTCCGGCCTGGATCGCAAATGATTTCTCGACACCCTTGAAACCATTCGTGATATCTTCAAGCTGCTTCAGACGATTTGTATAGGTATCCAGCGTCTCGCGCCTTGCGCCCGGGCGGGCTGCGGAAATCGCGTCCGCCGCCTGAACAAGACATGCGATAAGCGAGGTAGGCTCCACATCACCATGGTGGCTTTCCACCGCATTGATGATAATCTCGTTCTCCTTGTATTTCCTGCAGAGATCAGCACCGATCTGGATATGGGATCCCTCGACCTCATGGTCGATCGACTTGCCGATATCATGAAGAAGACCTGCGCGTTTCGCAAGGCGGACATCACACCCGCACTCAGCGGCCATAAGGCCTGTCAGCTGGGCGACCTCGATCGAATGCTTCAATGCATTCTGTCCGTAAGATGTACGATATCTCATACGGCCGAGGTACTTGATCAGCTCCGGATGCAGATTATGAACACCAACTTCGAAGGCGGCCGCTTCTCCATCCTCGCGCATGCGCGACTCGACTTCCTTTCGTGCCTTCTCTACCATCTCCTCGATTCTTGCAGGGTGGATACGTCCATCTACGATCAGCTTTTCAAGCGCAATTCTTGCAATCTCGCGTCTCACCGGATCAAACCCCGAGAGGACAACTGCTTCCGGAGTATCGTCGATGATGAGATCTACACCGGTCATCGTCTCGATCGTGCGGATGTTTCTTCCTTCACGGCCGATGATTCTTCCCTTCATCTCATCGTTCGGGAGCTGAACGACCGAAATTGTGGTCTCCGCTACGTGATCCACGGCGCATCTCTGAATCGAGCTCACGACGATCTCTCTGGCCTTCTTTTCCGCATCGTCCTTGGCCTGCTCGACCAGCTCGCGGTACAGCTTTGCCACATCCACCTTCACGTCATCCTGCACTCTCTGGTACAGGAATTCCTTGGCTTCCTCTGTGGTCATGCCCGAGATTCTCTCCAGTTCCTTGACGGCCTGCTCGTGTAACTGATCAACTTTCTGCTTCTTCTTCTTTAGCTCATTGTCCCTGGCTGTGAAATCTGCTTCACGTTTTTCCATCGCATCGGTCTTGCGGTCCAGTGCATCTTCTTTAGACTGGATACGCCTTTCCTGCTTGGAAATCTCCGCTCTTCTGTCCTTGATCTCGCGGTCCACCTCATTTTTTGCTGCAAGGGACTGCTCTTTCACTTCAAGAAGAGACTCACGCTTCTTGGTTTCAGCTGTCTTGATGGCATCATCGATAATGCTTCTTGCCTTCTCCTCAGCCGTGCCGATTTTCTCGGCGTCTGCCTTTGTCTTATTGTTTATGGCAACCTTGTACGTGATCGGAAGTGCGATTATAAGAGCCAGGATAACCACTATGTACACAATAGTTGGCATATCAGGAGCACCTCCATTATTTAATT
>JAFWIM010000221.1 GCA_017514845.1 Lachnospiraceae bacterium | reverse complement strand
TTCTGAATCACAACAGACAGAAGAAAATAGCGGTAATAAACGATTTCTCGGGATTTGGCCGCTGTTCTATAGCGGTCTCGCTTCCGATTATTTCTGCTATGGGAATTCAGTGCTGCCCGGTCCCGACAGCAGTGTTCTCTGATCATACCGGTTTTGACAGCTATTATAGGGTGGATTTTACTGACCATATGCGACGCTACATCGGAGAGTGGGCAAAGCTTGATCTCAGATTTTCGGGTGTAGTGACAGGATTTCTGGGATCGGAGGAACAGATCGAGATCGTAGGCGATTTCCTTCAGGATTTCGCGGATGAGTCTACGACTGTCCTCATCGATCCGGTCATGGGCGATTACGGAAAGTTGTATCATGGCTACAGTGAGAAACTGGCAAAGAAGATGCATCGCCTGCTTCCCTACGCGAACATATTGACGCCCAACCTGACAGAGGCCTGTATTCTGACTAAGACTGAGTATCATGAGGATATGACTACGAGAGAGCTAAGGCATCTCTGCCAAAAGCTTGAAGAGCTGTGCGACAGTGACAACGCAGTCAGGATCGTCATCTCGGGGCTTAACAGAAAAGAGGGGTATCTCGAAAACTATGTTTACTCAGGAGATATCGAGCCTCAGCTTGTCATGACGCCGAAAATCGGAGAAAACAGGTCTGGTACAGGCGATGTCTTCTCGTCGATCATTGCGGGATGCGCGGTACGCGGAATTGATTTCGTGGAGTCTGTCTGGATGGCATCCGAATTTATAGGCAGATGCCTTAAGACGACGATGGAGATGGGGCTGCCGAAGACGGATGGAATTGCATTTGAAGAGCATTTATTTGAACTTAGGAGATTATTCGTATGACGATTACATATAAAGTAAAAAACGGAATCTATGTAAATATGACCAACCGCTGCCCGTGCGCATGCACCTTCTGCCTGCGCCAGAACGGTCCCGGGGTTTTTGGGTCAGACTCTCTGTGGCTTGAACATGAACCTACAGTTCAGGAAGTCAAGGATAGTATCGATACATGGGATTTGTCTGAATATGATGAAGTTGTATTCTGCGGATACGGTGAACCGACGGAACGGCTCCCGGAACTTTTGGATGTCGCGGCTTACATTCGTTCAAAGTCCGATATAAAAATCAGGATCAATACTAACGGTCTTGCAGACCTCATCTGGGGGCGCAATACTGCACCGGATCTTGAAGGTCTTATCGACACAGTATCCATCAGTTTGAATGCAAATGACGCTGAGACGTATCTGAAACTCACTCGGTCAAAGTTCGGGATCGGATCCTACCAGGCTATGCTTGACTATGCCCGAAATTGCAAATCCTATGTACCCAGTGTTGTCATGACTGTGGTTGACAAGGTGACAACGAAGGAGGAGCAGGAGACGGCCCGGGCTATATGTGAATCTCTGGGAGTCACGCTGCGCGTGCGTCCTTTTGAGGAATAAAAGTATAAGGCGTCGCGTTGAGCATGTCTCTTAATAGGAATAAACCGTGCAAAGCATATAAACACAGAATGTATGCGAACTTCCGGATACTTGGGCTGAAATGACTTGTTTATTGTTAACGGATATATTAAACTGATAGTGCAAGAAATTCATGCGGCAATACCGCTATAAATATTAATGGAGGAGAAATGAAGGTCAATAACAGATACAAACAAAAGTATCATGCAAATGTCCCATCGGGATGGTCAAATGACCCGAACGGGATGATCTATTACAATGGTAAGGTTCATCTTTTTTATCAGCATTATCCTCATGATTCAAAGTGGGGTCCGATGCACTGGCTGCATATGACCTCAACTGACCTTGTCACATGGGAAGCTCTCCCCATCGCACTTGTACCGGATGAAGAGTATGAAGCAATCTGCGGATGCTGCTCCGGCAATGCGATCGTGAAAGACGGCAAGCTCTACCTTATGTACACAGCAGCGCAGCCGGACAGACAAAGACAGTGCCTTGCAGTTTCGGATGACGGGGGCATAACATTCAAGAAATATGCGGACAATCCTGTCCTGACCGCGGAGATGCTCGATGAAGAAGTATCGACCCGTGACTTCCGCGACCCGAAGATTATTGTGAAGGACGGATGGTATTACTGCTTTGCCGGCACCAGAATTATTCCGGAAAAGCATCGTGAGGCATTTGAAGAATACATGGAATCAAACGCCTTCGAGTTCGATCCGGATGCCGTTGATCAGGAAGATTTCATCAAAAATCCGGAAGAATACTGGGCTCAGTTCGGAGATGAGCCGGCCGTTTCCGGCAGTCCTTCCGCCGAGGCTTCACCCGCAGCTTCGGAAGATGATAATGTGAATCCGTCAGCAATTCCTTTCGATGAGAACCTGGTCTACCATATTGATACTCCAGACACAGAGGGCCCTGAGGTGCCCGTTGCGACAGAAATCAAGACGATCAGCAGCGATTCCGTACATCATGTAGTAACAGCTCCGTCGGCCGAGGTTCTCGGTGGACAGCAGCAGGTCGCTCTGGGCGATGGAAATATTATTCTGTTCAAGTCCAAAGATCTGCTTCACTGGCAATACTGCGGAAAGCTGCTCCATCCTCAGAAAGGCTTCAAAAAGGAATATTTCAAGCTCGACGGTGTGTATGAGTGTCCGGACTTTTTCCAGTCGAACGGGGAGGATATCGTCCTCGCCAGTCCGCAGAATCTTCCGCAGGACGGAAATAAGTATGAGAATGTCCATTCCAATATTTACATCCACGGAAAACTGGATTTCAAGACCGGCCGTTTCCATATGAAAGAGATTTGTGAGCTCGATTCCGGATTTGACTTCTATGCGCCGCAGGTCGTAAAGATGCCTGATGGACGCAATATTATGATCGCATGGAAAGAGATGTGGGACCGTTCCTATCCGACACAGGTCGATAACTGGGTAGGCACATACTCTCTGCCTCGCGAGATGGAATTCAAAAATGGCAGACTATATCAGATACCGGCGAGAGAGGTTATTGCGTGCCGTGCAAATGAAGTTTCCGCCGAAGACATCGAACTCGACGACACATCGATTAGTGTAGAAGGAATTGAAGGTAATGTCATCGAGATCGCAGCTGAGTTCAAGGTTGATGATGCCGAGAAGGTAGGCGTCAGATATTTCAAGGGCACTGAACATGAGACGGTTGCTTATTATGACGCAAAGAAGAAGGTCGTGATCGTAGACAGATCCAAGGGAGGCATTAAGCTTACAGGCTCCGAGGCTAATCAGAATACCCGTACCTGTGATGTCGATGATTCCGAGACGATCAAGTTCGATATTTTCCTTGATGTCATCTCCTCCGAGGTGTTCATCAATGACGGACGCTACTGTATAACCGCCAACGTGTATCCGGATCCGACGGATATCGGTGTTGAGTTCTTCGCGGAAGGCGGAAAGGCAACACTGCTCACAGCTGCCAAGTATGACATCATTCCCAAAAAGAATGCAGGAAAAGCTGGGAAGAAAGAGTCAGCGGTAGAATAATTAATAATGTGTCGGAACCGCTTTAGGGATTTCTGACGATAAAAACCGCTCTTACAGGGTCGGGTCACTGCTTGTGACCCGGCCCTTTTATGACGAATCCGCACATATTGGTTGTATATGTAACCGGATTACGCGAACCGCTCATATATATCATGACTGCACGAAGAGAAATTTTGTTTCCCTGAACTGTACAGATTGAGTTTTAATTCGATCACATGCAAAGAACTGTCCCCCGAGGTGCGATTTTGTTGATAAATACGCTATTTTTTCGCTGATTTTAACAATAAAAATACTACCATTTGCGTTATATTTGTGCTAAAATTCTATAAGAATGTAGCATGAAGATGGCAGGTGAGTGTTCGTGATGCCTGCCCAGATGGGCTCTTCCGCGGGAGCGGCGGAGAGAGTCTTTGAGGAACACATCATCCTCAAAAGAGAGCGCTCCAGATTGGAGAAATACTTTGAAATCTTTTACTTATGAGGTTACTAATTCACTTGGTATCCACGCTCGTCCGGCTGCACTCCTTGCACAGTGCTGCGTCAATCTTGCTTCCGCAATCACCATTAAGAGTGGTGAAAAGGTTGCCAACGGCAATAACGTCCTTCAGATCCTTGCACTGAATGCTAAGAAGGGTACTGTCCTTGAAATCTGCGCAGAGGGCGGCGATGAAGATGCTGCTCTCGAGGCAATCAAGAAGGTCCTTGCTGATGAATTCACAGAGAAGAAGAAAGTTGATGTCATCAAGATTGCGTTCTTCGGAACAAAGGACTATGACCGCATTTTCTTCAGTGAGCTGGCTAAAGACAAAGGCGAAGGCACTTACAACGCAGATATCAAGTATTTCAGAGTACGCCTCACACCTGAAACCGCTAATCTTGCCAAGGGTTATGATGCCGTCTGCATCTTCGTTAATGATGAGTGCCCGAGAGCAGCTGTAGAGACTCTCAAAGAGTGCGGTGTCAAGTTGATCCTTCTCCGCTGCGCAGGATTCAACAATGTTGACCTTCAGGCAGCTAAAGAGTGCGGTATCACTGTCTGCCGCGTCCCGGCTTATTCTCCGTACGCAGTTGCTGAGCATGCAATCTCTCTCATCACAACAGCCAACAGAAGACTGCACAAGGCTTATAACAAGGTCAAGGACAACAATTTCGCACTCAGCGGACTTCTTGGTGTCGACCTTCACAACAAAGTTGCAGGTATCATGGGCACAGGCAAGATCGGTCAGTGCACAGCAAGAATCTGCAAGGGCTTTGGCATGACAGTTATCGCATGGGATGCTTTCCCGAATCAGTCACTGGTCGATGAAGGACTTCTTACCTATGTTACAAAGGAAGAACTTCTTCAGAAGGCTGACCTTATTTCTCTGCATGCACCGCTCATTATGGGCGAGGGCGGCACATATCATCTGATCGATGCCAAGGCTATCTCCATGATGAAAGACACCGCTATGCTGGTCAACACAGC
Source organism: Lachnospiraceae bacterium (assembly GCA_017514845.1). Lineage (GTDB taxonomy): Bacteria > Bacillota > Clostridia > Lachnospirales > Lachnospiraceae > Chordicoccus. The sequence goes on along the minus strand of JAFWIM010000221.1, from coordinate 9,043 downwards.
ACGCGGCGGCCTCATCGATACAGAAGCCCTGATTGATGCTCTTAAGGATGGCAAGTTCCACGCTGTTGGTCTTGACGTTTATGAGGGCGAGGATGAGAATGTTTACACAGATCATTCCGATGATTATCTGCAGCACTCCATCACAGCAAGACTGCTGATGTTCCCGAACCTTGTTCTGACATCTCATCAGGCATTCTTCACACGCGAAGCTCTTCAGGCTATCGCTGCTGTAACTCTTGAGAACGCTCGCAACTTCAACGAAGGCAATCCGCTTGGCTTCGCAGAGTGCAAGGCTTGATCTAAAGCAATCTAATCTAATTCACTCGCTGTGAATGTCAACTCACAGTATCCCGGCTGCCGCTTTACGCGGCAGCCTTTTTCGATTCCCACGTAAAAGTTCAGACGAGCTGTACAAGAGAATCGAATACGGCGCAAACATCATCTTCATCGAAAAACGCAGGTCCTGCCCTGCGAGCTTACAGAACGCTGACGCATTCTGTGATCTCTCGGTCGGATCTGCAATGTTTTTCTCACGAAGATGAATGCTTTGCCGCCGTTAACGAAGTACAAGAACAGCTCGTCTGAACTTTTACTGCCACATCATAAACCCGACGATTATTAAGTAAGCCCGTCCGAACTGTTACCACCACATGGGAAGTCGGCCGGCTGGTGCGAAGCTCTCATCTTGCCAAGTTTTTTATTTTGTGTTAGTCTATGTTATTGATTATTGACCATAAGGAGGGCTGTATGCGTCAGGAGAGAGTTAACGTATGGAATGCAAATGAGTATGACTATCCAGCTTCCTACGGTTTTATTCCGAATATTCACACATACATTCATGAGGACAAGGATAGGCCCGCTGTTCTTGTCATCCCGGGAGGCGGCTACTGGTTCGTCTCCTGTAGAGAGGCAGAAATCGTCGCGAAAGAATTTTACGGTCGCGGCTACAACGCGTTCGTGCTCACCTACACTGTCAATCTGCTCGATATGCACCCGCTCAAAATGCAGGCTCTGCGTGATGCCGCACGAGCCATGAGGATCATCCGGGCAGGTGCTAAAGAGTATCAGGTCATTCCGGATCAGATTACAGTCATCGGTTTTTCCGCCGGAGGTCATCTGGCAGCATCACTGTGCAGCCATCACGGCGACGTCTCCGAGACCAGGTACGATCTCGAAGCGGTGAGCGCGCGGCCGGATGCCGCTATTCTGGCCTACCCTGTCATATCGACTGGCGGATATGCGCACGAAGGCACGATCAGAGCCCTGCTCGGATATACATGCAATGAGGCGGAAGGCTCTGTCATCGGCGAAGCTCTTCCCGGATGTGAGACAAGGTACGATGAGCTGAACTACATGTCACTCGAAAAGCAAGTCACAGGCGATACTCCGCCGACGTTTCTCTTCACGACGGCTGAGGACGTGACAGTCCCTCCCGAGAACAGTTTCATGTATCTCACAGCGCTTCGGGCCAACGGTGTCCGCTCAGGCTTCCACTATTTTTCAGTCGGCCGCCACGGTCTCTCTCTTGCAAATGAGACATGGGCCACACACAGGACCAACGACAGCTATACCTACGAGCAGGTATTTGCAATAACAAAGGCAGCTCTCGACGGACGGCTCCCGGTTCCGGACGCAGTCAAGAAGGAGCTTATAGAGAACAGTCATTTCGGCACCGGTGTCATGGATCGGGATGATTTTCCGGTCCCGGAGGTCACGGAGTGGCCGGAGATGGCGGATCACTTTTTACAGTCCCTGGGATTTGCGCATGAGTGATCAGCGAATTTACAGGAGCGAGAATCCTGTGTTGAAGATTGAACTTTGCGACGAGACTGCGTAAAGACCGGATGTGTCGGCGGTTAATATCGGCACTTATTTATAAAGGAGAATTTTAGATGGATGTAAGAGAACGGATCAGTCTGCTGAGAAAACGCATGACTGACGAAGGTATTGACTATGTGCTGATCGGTTCCTCTGACTATCATGCTTCGGAGTACGTCGGGGATTACTTCAAGGTCAGTGAATTTTTCTCAGGCTGCACCAGCGACAATGTCACCCTGATTATTGGAGCTTTGACCAGTGAACTGTGGACAGACGGCAGATACTTCATCTCAGCTGAAAGTGAGCTGAAGGGCAGCGGCATTCACCTCATGAAGATGGGTGAGCCGGGAGTTCCCAAAGTCACGGCATATCTGAAGAGTGTTTTGTCGGATGGGATGGTCCTCGCGTTCGACGGAAGGTGTATCGGAGCCGGACAGGCGCGGATGTATAAGAACATCGCATCCGCATGCGGAGCCACATGCCGCATCGATTTCGAACCGGCGCAGGGTATCTGGACGGACCGACCGGCTCTTCCGAAAAATCCTGTATTTATGCTGCCGGAGGAGCTTCTCGGAGAGAACTTTGAACATAAACTGGAGAGAGTCAGGAAAGCAATGGCCGAAAAGAAGGCATCATATTTCATGCTCTCAAAACTTGACGATATCGCATGGCTTCTCGGTGCCCGCGGAAGTGATATTTACTGCAATCCGGTCATGCTGAGTTATGCTCTGATCGGGACAGAGACATTTGATCTGTTCATTCAGGGTGAGGAGGTGACGGAAGAGTTTGCGGCATTTGCCCGGCGTTCCGGCATCGAGCTGCATCCTTATGACAGCGTGTTAGATTTCCTCAGGGAGATGGAAGCTGATGGTCCCTTCATGTTCGAGGAGGGCGCTACGAGCGCCTGCATAGCGGATATTCTGAGTGCCAAAGGCCCTGTCAGACTTGCTGTCAATCCGACAGAACTCATGAAAGCCATGAAAAATCCTGTCGAGGTGGAAAAGACAAGAGAATTTTACCTTAAAGATTCCGTTCAGCTCTGCCGCTTCCTCTGCTGGTTTGACCGCCGCGTCGATGCGCTCGGCTTAGAAGATTTTGATCTGAACGAGCTGACCGCCGCCGAAAAGCTGGACAGCCTGAGGGCTGAGATTCCGGGCTTCATAGGCCTCTCATTCCCGACGATTTCAGCCTACGGCGCAAATGCCGCCATGGCTCACTACTCGGCCACCCCCGAGAACTATGCGTCTGTCGATAAGAAGGGCTTTTATCTTGTCGACTCCGGCGGACAGTACATGGGGGCGACGACCGATGTCACAAGAACGGTCGTGTGCGGACCTCTGACGGAGGAGGAGAAGCGTGACTTTACACTGGTCGCGATCGCCAATCTGAACCTGCAGAACGCAAAATTCCTTCACGGAACAACCGGCCGATTCCTCGATGCCTACGCGAGAGCTCCGCTCTGGGACCTTGGGCTCAATTTTAACCACGGGACCGGCCACGGGATCGGTTATATCCTCAATGTCCACGAGGGGCCCCAGAATATCCGGTGGCAGTTCGGACCGGGGCAGAAAGAGGCTGTGTTCGAGGAGGGAATGATCGTCTCCGACGAGCCGGGCATGTATGTCGAAAACAGCCACGGGATCCGCATTGAGACTATTCTCCTCGCCGTGAAGGACGAGATGAATGAGTACGGGCAGTTCATGAGATTTGAGCCGCTGACATTTGCACCGATCGACACGCGCGCGATTGATACAAAGTACATGCAGCCGCGCGATATCGAGCGGCTTAATGATTATAACAGACAGGTATACGAGAAGATTTCCCCATATCTTTCTGGGGATGAGCTTCTGTGGCTGAAAAATGCCGCAAAGCCGCTGGGAGAGTAATTCATTGAAAACACACAAGCTATTTTATAACCTGCTGCTTCTGGCACAGGGGGCGGCAGGTATCGCGGCACTGATCTTTCTGATCCTGCACAGAGCACTGTTCTTCGGTGAATCGACAGAAACGGACCAGTACGCAATGAAAATTGAACCGATGCGCCCATGGTTCTTTACCGGAGCCTGCGTCGTTATTGCATGTGTTACCCTGATTGGCATATTGCATCTCGTGAGTCTCAGGAAAAATGCCGATGAGAGCGGAGGACGCGGGGCTGGAAAAGCCGCTCCGGAGATCACTGCGATCATTTCTGTGGTCATGATCGGGGCGAACGCAGCTATGAGCTTTTTTGTCATTGAGCTCATCAACAACCCGTGGATCAATCTGCTTAAGAACCAGTATATTATCCTGGGCTGCGGTATTACCCTGGCCATATATCTCATGTTCGTTTTCCTTACTAATTCGGTCACGGTGGGCATGATACTCGGAAACATACTGTTCCTTGTGTGGGGAATGGCCAACTGCTTTATCCTTGAATTCAGGTCGATTCCTCTCCAGTGGGTCGATTTCTCATCTTTTAAGACGGCGATGAATGTAGCTCACGGCTATGTGTATCAGCTGTCCTGGAAGATGGTCATCGGTATGTGCGCCGTTTTCTCTATTACCATTCTGTATCTGCATCTGGGGAATTATCACATCGGCAAGAGGCTCTGGAGCAAGATTGCGTCGAGAATTATTTTCATCGGCATTACCTGCGCTTTCTATATTGTGATATTCGGGACAGATTTCCTCGCAGACACGGGCATCTGGCTGAGGGACTGGCATCCGCAGTATACATATAAGCTGTTTGGGATGGAGTCGGGCTTTTTCGCATTTGCCAAAGCTTCCTTCCCCGAGCCTCCGAAAGATTATTCGGATGACAGAGTCGGAGAGATCATTGAGACCAGTCGAAAAGTCAACGGAGATTATGAGATCCCGGACGAAATCATTCCCGACAATATCATCTGTGTCATGAATGAGACCTTTGCGGACATGACCATTTACCCTGGCCTCAGGATGAGCAGCAATCCGTGCGAGTACTTCGACTCGATCACGGAGAACGCCCAGACCGGCCCGCTCATGGTGTCCGTGCTCGGAGGATTCACGGCGAATACGGAGTATGAGTTCCTTACCGGCAATTCGACCATGATGCAGCCGTCCAACGTTGTCTACAATTCCTATATCAAGTCGGATCAGTACTCGATCGCGAGGACTCTGTCCGCGCAGGGTTACCGCACGATTGCCATGCACCCCTACTATCCGAACGGCTGGAACCGCGAGTTCGTATATCCGCGCATGGGCTTCGACGAGTTCATCTCTCTGGATGATTTTGTGAATCCCCAGCTGATGCGCGGTCTCGTCACCGACCAGTGCGATTACGAGATGATCACGGATCTTGTGGAGCGGAAGAGAGAGGGCGAGAAGCTCTTTATCTTTAACGTCACGATTCAGAACCACAGCCAGTACAAGACGATCGGATTTCCGTCTACCGTCGAGGTGTTCGGCTATGAAGGCGACTATAAAGGCCAGGCGGAGCAGTACGAAACTCTGATCTCGATCTCCAACGACGCGCTTAAGTATCTGATCGATTATTTCTCTGAGTGCGATGAAAAGACCCTTATCTGCTTCTGGGGCGATCATCAGCCGTCTGTCAGTGACGATTATATGACGTACCTTCTCGGAAAAGACCAGGAGGAGGCGACATTTGAAGAGCAGCAGATGCAGTATCAGACAAAGTATCTCATCTGGGCCAATTACGACATACCGGAGATGCAGGGGCAGATGCTGTCCAGCAATTACCTTGGCAGCTACCTCCTTTCCCTGACAGGACTCGATCAGCCGGATTACAGTCAGTATCTCCTCAATATGAGGAACGTGATCCCTGCTCTGAACGCTTACGGCTACTACGGGACGGACGGCGTTCAGCATCAGTACGACACAGATGACGTGGCGCCTGCCCAGCAGGAGAAGATCGATGAGTACAAGTGCCTGATCTACAATGAGCTCACCCAGGAAAATGACCGGGACGAGACATTTTATGCGCTTGAATAGTCAGTTTAATGACCTGAAGCAGTTCAGACGAGCTGTTATTGGAATTTGTTACCGACAGCAAAGCATCCATCTTCGTGAGAAAAACATTGCAGGTCCTTCACTGTGAGATCAAAAAGCTTTAGCTTTTTAAGCTCACAGAATGGACCTGCGTTTTTCGATGAAGATGATGTTTGCGTCGGTTATTGAAATGTCGGAACAGCTCGTCTGAACGGTTGAAATGCGGCTCTTGAATTGCGGCTCTTGAATTGCGGCTCTTGACAGAACGAGCGTAAAGTCCTATACTTCACTTTAGCGAATAAACGCGTTAAACCGTAACGATTTAAATTAGAAAATGAACGCGTTTGATTGTAACGATTTAATCAGAAAGAAGGTAACTGACAATGCCCATTACAATGCTGCTTGAGCAGAACTGCAAGCTTTACCCTGAAGATATTGCCCTGGTTGAACTGAATCCGGCCATCACCGATGACAGAAGGATGACATGGAGAGAGTACGATCTGGTCGAATCCGCACCGACGGGCCCGTACCGCCGGGAGATCACATGGAGAGTATTTAACGAGAAGGCCAACAGATTTGCCAATCTCCTTCTCGAGCGCGGTATCAAGAAAGGCGATAAAGTAGGCATTCTTCTCATGAACTGCCTTGAATGGCTCCCGATATATTTCGGAACACTGAAGACCGGAGCGCTCGCCGTTCCCCTGAACTTCAGATACACTGCCGAGGAAATCGAATACTGTGTCAATCTGGCAGAGTGTGACGTTCTTGTGTTCGGTCAGGAGTTCATCGGCCGCGTCGAGAGCATTGCCGATCGCATCAGCAAGAACAGGCTGCTGTTCTTCTACGGTGACTCTATCGTACCGTTTGCCGAGGATTACACAAAGCTGACATCCAACTGCTCGAGCCGTGACCCCAGGATCCTGATTACGGACGAAGATGACGCAGCCATCTATTTCTCCTCGGGAACTACAGGCTTTCCGAAAGCGATCCTCCATAACCATGAGTCTCTTATGCATTCCGCGAAGGTGGAGCAGAAGCACCATGGACAGACCAAGAACGACGTATTCCTGTGCATTCCGCCCCTCTATCACACAGGCGCAAAGATGCACTGGTTCGGCAGCCTGATCAGTGGAAGCAAGGCTGTTCTCCTCAAGGGAACGAAGCCGGAGGATGTTCTCGCAGCTGTTTCAAATGAGCGCTGCTCCATCGTATGGCTCCTCGTCCCGTGGGCTCAGGATATTCTGGACGCTCTGGACTCCGGAAGACTGAAGCTTTCGGATTACAATCTCAAGAAGTGGAGACTCATGCACATCGGTGCCCAGCCGGTTCCGCCCAGCATGATCAAGCACTGGAAGGAGTACTTCCCGAATCACCTTTACGATACGAACTACGGTCTGTCCGAGTCGATCGGACCGGGCTGCGTACATCTCGGCACCGAGAATATTCATAAGGTCGGCGCAATCGGCGTGCCCGGTTTCGGCTGGCAGTGCAAGATTGTCGACGAGGATCACAATGAGATCACCGAGTACGAGAAGGTCGGCGAGCTGGCCGTCTACGGTCCGGGCGTCATGACATGCTACTACAATGACCCGATCGCCACAGCTGAAGTCCTAGACAAGAAGGGCTGGCTGTACACAGGCGATATGGCGAAGAGGGACAAGGACGGGTTCTATTTCCTTGTCGACCGCAAGAAAGACGTCATCATCTCCGGAGGCGAGAACATTTATCCGGTACAGATCGAAGACTTCCTGCACACCTTCGAGCCGATCAAGGATGTCGCGGTCATCGGTCTTGCGGACAAGCGTCTCGGCGAGAAGACAGCGGCCATCATTGAAATCAAGGAAGGCTACACCTGCACGAAGGACGATGTGGAGGAGTACTGCCTCAAGCTGCCGAGATACAAGAGACCGCGTGAAATCATATTTGCCCATGTTCCGAGAAACGCGACCGGCAAGATCGAGAAGCCGCGTCTGCGTGAAGAATACGGCGCGACCAATTTAGTTGCAGCGGAGAACCAGATAGAATCATGAAAAATTCGTCGCTTTTCAAAAAGGGACTAATAGACGGCATTCCGATATTCCTGGGGTACCTCGCGGTATCATTTGCATTCGGAATTCAGGCGGCAGACATCGATCTGTCGCCTTTTCAGGCTGGTCTTTTGTCTTTACTTAATGTCACATCAGCTGGCCAGTTCGCAGGTCTTACTGTCATCGCGACCGCAGGCTCATACATTGAGCTCGCGATTCTTCAGTTGATCGTAAACCTGAGATATCTTCTTATGTCAGCGGCCCTCTCCCAGAAGCTGCCGGGTGACACACCGACAATTCACAGGATGGGGATCGCTTACGGCGTCACTGACGAAATTTTCGGACTGAGCGTCCTTGCGGAGGGACCTCTGCGCCCGGCATATTCCTATGGCCTTATAGTGGTCTCCGTGACCGGTTGGGTCCTTGGAACGGTTCTTGGCGCAGCTGCAGGTGCCATCCTTCCCCACAGGCTGATCAGTGCGCTCGGCGTCGCCCTGTACGGCATGTTCATAGCAATTATCATACCTCCCGCCCGGGACGAGCTTCCGGTCAGGATCACTGTGTTCATGGCCATGGTCATGTCGACGCTTTATTCTGTTATACCGGTCCTGCGGGATCTCTCAGGAGGTATGAAAATCATTCTTGTGACGATCACCGTGTCGTCGCTTGCCGCGATCTGGATGCCGCGTGATCCGGACGATGAAGGGAGGGAGGCTTAATGAACACAAATGTCTACGCGTATATACTTGTGATGGCGCTTGTGACATATCTGATACGAGCCCTTCCGCTGGTGCTGATCCGCCGGGAGATCAAGAGCCGGTTCATCCGCTCATTTCTTTATTACGTGCCGTTCGCGACACTCGCGGCAATGACGTTTCCGGCAATACTCACTGCGACAGACATGCTGCTATCGGCGGTGATCGGGTTTGCGACTGCGCTCATACTTGCATTTGCAAGAAAGAGTCTGATCGTGGTCGCCATAGGGGCGTCATTGGCGGTCCTCATCGTCGAGACGCTGGCAGGAATTATGTAAGATGAATCGGGGACGGTTCTTGTGCGTGGAAAATCCCACGCAAAGGAACTGTCCCTGATTGTGTCACAGACAAAAATAAACCCCCTGCTATGCAGGGGGATGAAAGATCTTCAGATTAAAGAAAGAGCTCCTGTGCTAGTATAAAAGTAGGTCTGCAAACCACAAATATATAGCACAGGAGGTCCAAATAATGGACATA
>JAFWIM010000220.1 GCA_017514845.1 Lachnospiraceae bacterium | reverse complement strand
GATTTTGCTGCCTCCGCCCTAGACCCCATGAAGCCGACCAAGACCAACGGCAGCATACTCGCCTCGCAATCAAGATTTTGCTGCCTCCGCCCTAGACCCCATGAAACCCACCAAGGTCAAAGGCAGCATACTAGCCTCGGAAGCTAGATTTTGCTGCCTCCGCCCTAGACCCCATGAAACCCACCAAGACCAAAGGCAGCAAACTCACCTCGGAAGCTAGATTTTGCTGCCTCCGCCCTAGACCTCATGAAAACCACCAAGACCAAAGGCGGCAAAATAGCCTCGGAAGCAAGATTTTGTTGCCTCCGCCGTAGACCCCATGAAACCGACCAAGGTCAAAGGCAGCAAATCATATCGTCGATATCCTCGGCGTTATCTCCTCAAGCACCTCCAGCAGAATCCGCACCGTATCGAGTGATGTGAACATTGTGACCCCGTTCATGATCGCGCACCGCCGAATAGCCGCGCCGTCGTTGTAGTGAACGCCAGACAGGATTGCTCTAGTGTTTATGATGTAGCTGACATAGCCGGCCCTGATCGACCGCAGGATCTCATCACTCCCCTCGCTGATCTTCCCGCGGATCCTCGTCCGTATCCCACGTTTCTTAAGGAAAACGCCGGTCCCGATCGTCGCCTCAATGTTAAATCCGAGCTCGTAGAACCTCCGGATGAGCGGCAGAGCCTCCTCCTTGTCCTCGTCGGCCAGCGTGACAATGACGGTCCCGTACTCCTTCATCTTGATGCCGGAGGCCTGCATAGCCTTGTAAAACGCGCGCTTTAGGCTTCGGTCATAGCCGATCGCCTCACCGGTCGACTTCATCTCCGGCGACAGGTAAGCATCCATACCATTTAGTTTTTCAAATGAAAACGCCGGTGCCTTCACATACCGAAACTCCTTCTCGGGCAGACGGAAGTCATTATAGCCCTGCTCTATAAGATCCATACCCAGCATCACGCGCGTCGCAATTCCGACAAGTGAGACCCCTGTCGATTTTGAAAGGAAAGGCACACTCCGGGAAGCCCTTGGATTTACCTCGATAATAAACACGTTGTCCTCGTCATCGACAATGAACTGAATATTAAAGAGTCCGACAATGCCGATGCCGATACCCAGCTTTCTGGTGTATTCCCAAATTGTCTCCTTCACGCGGTCCGATATTGAGAACGGAGGATAGACACTGGTGCTGTCGCCGGAATGCACGCCGGTCCGCTCCACCAGCTCCATAATGCCCGGCAGAAATACACTCTTCCCGTCGCAAATGGCATCCACCTCTACCTCTTTTCCGACAATATACCGGTCGACCAGAACCGGACTGTCCTCGTTGACAGAGACTGCGCTGCTCAGGTATTGCCTGAGAAGAGTTTCATTGGCAACGATCTCCATTGCCCTGCCACCGAGAACGTAGGAAGGCCGCACCAGCACCGGGTATCCGATCTTCTCCGCTGCGCGAAGACCATCTTCGATACTCATGACGGCAACGCCCTCCGGATGAGGTATTCCGAGTTCCCTGATGACCATTTCAAATGCGTCTCTGTCCTCCGCTCTATGAATCGCCCGAGGACCTGTTCCGATGATTCTGACTCCCCTTTCGGCCAATGGCTCCGCCAGATTTACCGCTGTCTGTCCGCCGAGAGAAGCAATCACGCCGCATGGCCGCTCGAGGTCGACGATATTCATGATATCCTCCACGGTCAGCGGCTCAAAATAGAGCTTGTCAGCTGTCGTGTAATCCGTTGACACTGTCTCCGGATTGTTGTTAATTACAATCGCCTCGTACCCCATCTCACGGATCGTCTTGACCGCATGAACAGTGGAGTAGTCAAACTCTACCCCCTGCCCGATTCGGATCGGTCCTGAACCGAGTACAATGATCTTCTTTTTATCGGATATGACTGACTCATTTTCATCCTCATAAGTCGAGTAGAAATACGGCACATAGCTTGAGAACTCACTTGCGCATGTATCGATCATTTTATAGACAGGGCGGATATCGTGCTGCTTTCTGAACAGACGAATATCTTCCTCGCCGCGTCTTAGCAGTTCAGCTATATAGGAATCCGAGAAACCCATGCGTTTGGCATCATAAATTAATTCATAGATACTTTTATTATCCGGAACTCTGTCAAAAGCCGAGTTCACGCTATGAGCGTTCACCGCTGTATCATCACTTTTCGCAGCCTCTGTCTGCGTGAGTTTTCTTTCTGCAGATACATTCGGCCAAGGTGCATCACACGCACCCTCGTCAAGCACATGCCTCCCCACCTCCTCGCACGCATCCGCATAGGCCTCCAGCTTTTTCTCATAATCAACAATCTTTTTGATCTTATCCAGGAAAAACAGGTCAATCTTTGTCCTGGCGTAAATCGTCTGCGGGTCCGCCCCAAGCCACAGAAGCTCTGAAATTGCGTAGAGACGGTCGTCAGTCCCCTCCCCAATATAATGAAGAAGCTTTTCAATCGCCTCCGCGCGATTCTCCGGTGCCTCCTTCTGTGAGAGATTTCTCACATCGAACTTCTCAAGATGGATATGGTTCTTCCCATCCTCCAGCGACCGGATGGCTTTCAGGAGGCTCTCCTCCATCGTCCGCCCGACGCTCATGGTTTCGCCGGTGGCTTTCATCTGGGTGGAGAGGACATTTGAAGCGAGCGTGAATTTGTCAAACGGGAACCGCGGCATCTTTGTCACCACATAATCGAGGGCAGGCTCGAAACAGGCTGGGGTATTGGCAAGCGGAATCTCCTCCAGATTCATCCCGACCGCAATCTTGGCGGAGACCCTCGCGATTGGATAGCCGGTGGCCTTAGAGGCAAGCGCCGACGATCTTGAGACCCTTGGATTTACCTCGATCACATAATAGTCAAATGATTCCGGGTCCAGCGCGAACTGCACGTTGCAGCCACCCTTCACCTTAAGCGCGCGAATGATCCGGAGCGCGCTGTCCCGGAGCATGTGGTATTCCTTATTGGTCAGCGTCTGGCTCGGGGCTACCACGATCGAATCTCCCGTGTGGATTCCGACCGGATCGAGGTTTTCCATGTTGCAAATGGTGATGGCGGTGTCATTTGCATCCCTCATCACCTCATACTCAATCTCCTTGTAGCCTTTGATGCTTTTCTCGACAAGCACCTGCTGGACCGGGGACAACGCGAGCGCGTGCTTCATCATCTCCCGCATCTCTTCCTCGTGATAGGCAAATCCCCCGCCGGTCCCACCCAGCGTAAAGGCCGGTCGCAGGATGACCGGATATCCGATGGCATCCGCTGCGGAAAGACCTTCCTCGATACTCCCCGCAATAGCGGAGGGAACGACCGGCTCGTGCAGTTCTTCGCACAGCTGCTTGAATTTCTCGCGGTCCTCCGCCTTGCGGATACTCTCCGCGTCCGTCCCTAGGAGCTCGATCTCGCACTCATCGAGAACGCCCTTCTCGTAGAGCTGCAGGGAGAGATTGAGGCCGGTCTGACCGCCGATGCCGGGAACGATCGCGTCAGGCCGCTCGTAGCGGCATATCCTTGCCATATACTCCAGTGTAAGCGGCTCCATATATACTTTGTCAGCAATCGTGTGATCAGTCATAATGGTCGCCGGATTGGAATTGGCAAGAATGACCTCATAGCCTTCCTCCTTGAGGGCAAGGCAGGCCTGGGTTCCCGCGTAGTCGAACTCGGCAGCCTGGCCGATTACGATTGGTCCCGAGCCGATAACAAGAATCTTATAAATGTCTGTCCGTTTTGGCATAGTTCAGCCTTTCTTCATCAGTTCTGTAAATCTTGCAAATAGATAAGTACTGTCCTGCGGTCCCGGGGCACTTTCCGGATGGTACTGAACAGAGAACACTCTATCCTTCTCGCAGCACACTCCCTCCACCGTTCCGTCAAGCAGGTTGATATGTGATACCGTAAGACCTGTTCCGGCAAGTGATTCCTCGTCCACCGCATAACTGTGGTTCTGGCTTGTGATTTCGATCTTCCCGGTCCTCACATCTTTCACCGGGTGATTACCTCCCCGATGACCGAACTTCAATTTAAAAGTTTTCGCTCCGTAAGAGAGAGATATGAGCTGATGCCCGAGGCAAATCCCAAAGAGCGGAACACGTCCCCGAATCTCCCTCAGCGTACGAACCACCTCCGGCACATCCATCGGATCGCCGGGACCGTTGGAAATAAATACCCCATCCGGAAGCAGGGACATAATTTCCTCACTGCCGGTGTTATAGGGGACAACGGTAACATTGCATTTGAATCTATTCAGCATCCGGACTATATTGGTCTTCATTCCGCAGTCAATAGCTACCACATGGTACCTCGGGTTCGACGTACGGCTGTACCATTTCTTTCTGCAGCTGCACCTGCTGACCGCGTCCCGTCTGACCGGTGTCTCCCCGATCAGCCGAAGACCTTCCTCCACCGACATGTCGGAATCCGTCAGGACCGCCCTGCGCGTCCCATAGTCCCGGATGCTCCTCGTCAGCTTCCGCGTATCCACGCCGCTGATTCCAGATGTTCCTGTCTCCTCAAGAAATTCCGGAACTGACCTTGTAGACCGGAAGTTCGACGGCATCTCACTCACATCCCTCACAATCAGGGCTGAAGGTCCTGTCATCTTACTCTCATAATCCTCATCCGCCAGACCGTAATTTCCGATCAGCGGATAGGTCATGACGACTGCCTGATCCGTATAAGACGGGTCGGAGAGAATCTCCTGATATCCGACCTGGGAGGTGTTAAAAACGACCTCACACACGTGAGTACCCCCGGCGCCGAAGCCGATGCCGGGGTATACACTTCCGTCCTCCAATATAAGCTTGCGATCATATTTCATTCTGTTTGTTCCTTTCGAACATCATTTGATTCGTTATGCACATTGCTGTCTCCATCACGCTGTCCCCGACGCTTTACACCTTTGAGGCTATTGCAGACATCACATGTCTCAATCATCATGGCTCATCACCACATACAATTGCTCATGACTCAGGTCATTATAAAGTATGCATCTCCCGCCGCTGACATCACAGATTCGAACGACCGACTGAAGATCGTCGGCGTCGGGCAGCATCTCAAGGAAGAGGTTCGGAACCTCAAGGAGCTTTTCAGGATGATAGACTTTGGTGTGCTCATCTTCAAATACAGCTGTGTAAAGAATCCCGGCCTCAACGAGGTCCTGGAAGATATGGCTGCCGTACGAAAGCTCGGGGTTGTAGCCCACCCCGGACACCGACAGCTCGCAGATCACCTCGAATTCGCTGATGTCGGCAAATGTCGTCGGTACTCCAAGCTCCGGTGATGTCGTTCCGACCCTTCCGGGAACAATCAGCATCATATGTTTCCCTGAACCTCTGTATTTCCAGTTGATTCTCCCGATTGCCTTAGCTACGGAATCCTTCTGCGCATACGGCAGCTTATAATAAGAAATCGGATCAACATACAGAATGAGATCGAGAGGAATTGCTCTGGAAAGACCCATCGAAGCACCTTCCGAGTGAAGCAGCAGATTTTCCTCCGGAATGGTCTCTGGAAGTCGCACCTCCCCTGTGTCCTCAAATGCCTGAAGCGGCCGGCACTGAAGCAGGTTGATCATATATTCCCGGTTCTCGGAGAGATTCAGAGTGAATTCAATATCGACCGGTTGGCCGTACTCCTTCTGAATAGTCTGCATCATCTCCTGAAGCCCCTTCATCATCTCCCTTCGGCTGACAAGACCCTTGCAGGAAATGAACATGACGGAGCGGTACTGGCCCCGCTCGCTGAACCGCTGCTCGATCTCGTAGTCATGTTCAAGCAGCGCATTCTTAAGATACCGCGGCAGCTTCGGCTCAATATCCTGCAGCTGCAGTTTCTGCAGGCACTTTTTTTCTTTATCGATGACTTCCAGTTTTCGCTGAGAGAACTGATGCTTCTCGGCGACAGTGACAAAATTAGTGGCTTCAGGTCGGTCAAGATTGACCAGTCTCGGATAGGATCCCTCCGTCCTGTCTACAGCCGACGTGCCAAGCCCCATGACTAGGCGCAGCATACCAGCAGAAGGATCCATCTTCTTATCGAACCGGTACATGCTGTACGAATAGCCGACTCCCGCCGCGCAGGGCATATAATAATGGTCATAGTGTGAGCCGGAGACGCGCTGCACTAAGAGAGCCATCTGCTCGTCGCGGCCTGCCAGATTCCGCCGCTTTCTATAGTCCAGTGCCGACAGGCTCATCGTGCTCGCATAGACCTGCCGTACTGCATTTTCGAACTCTTCGAGGCGTTCTTCGAGGGAGCCTGCATTTGCACAGAACACTGATTCATATTTTCCTGCAAATGCATTCCCAAACCCATCCTCCAATATACTGCTCGACCTCACGATAATCGGATCGTGGCCGTAATATTCCAGAAGCAGGCAGAAGCGCTCCTCCATCTCATGGGAGAAATGTCCGGCGAGAAGCCCGTCCGAGAACTGCTTAGCCAGAGAAAAATACTCCTCCTCCCGGCGCTGCCGGATCCGCAGGTACCACAGGTCATTCTCGACAATATAGGAATAGTAGACATCCGATCCCACGAACCAGGAATCGTGCGGTTCCATGACATCAAATAGGTCCGGCCTTTTATTCTCGATGATCTTGCGGGCGAGCAGCATACCGCAGGCCTTCCCGCCGATCATCCCGGTCCCGATCATGCGGTCACGGACGAAAAAATAATCCATGGGACCGAAATTTTCGCGGATCATTCCCCGCATCTTCTCATCCCGCGTCATCATGATCCTGCACATACGGGCGCAGGCCTCTGTAACATCGACTCCCATCTCATACTTCTGCTTGTTAAGATTGAAAAAACGGTCCCAGAAATCTGTATTCTGCTCATCCCCCGGTCTCTGGTGACGGTTCATGACCTGGTAGAAACGGCTTGCGCGGACACCGTCGAGGAGTGGGGTCACTGTGCCATTTGCACGATCATAAAAATGCGGCAGGAACATAGTGTCCGAATTGCGTTCCCACACCTTATCCGGCCGGACGTAGACCGCGTCCCCGTACGAATACACATCCAGAAAGAGCTGCGTCGTATCTCGGATCTTGCCAATCGCCTGCAGCGAATGCTTCCCCCGGATCAGCGGGAAAAACGCGACCGTGTCCAGAATAAACAAAAACGGACAGGTCACGCGGAAAAAATTCCCCATCATAAGATCGGTAGACCAGGCTGTCTGAAGTTCCGAGAGGCAGTCGAACACATAGAAAGCGTCCCGTCCTTCGCGCTCGATCAGATTGTGGATCTCAACTGTGAAATTTTCGAATCTGTGCGAGAGCTCGATTTGGACTGTCCTAACTTCCGGATGTCCGACAACAAGGGGCGGGTGGCTTGCGAAGCGCACATAAATAATGTTCCGATGATCCTCTATCGCCTGTTCAATATACGGGTCCAGGAAATAGTGGAACTCTTTCAGATCGGAGACACGCCACACCACATTGTCTCCCAACCTGATATTGTCGAGAACCTGATCCATGGCAGTTATCCCGGATTTGACACGTTCAAATGCAGCCATCTCTACCTCCTCATTCCGGCAGCCCTCCGGACAAAACATTAGATTTTGTACGGAAGGCCGCCTTTACATTTGCAAATGTTAAATAATATCACTCTACATCCTGCAGAGCCTCAAGATCCTCCTCTCCGGTCCTGACCTTTACGACCCTGCTCACAGGGTAAACAAAGATCTTGCCGTCGCCGATGTGACCTGTATACAGAGCTTTCTTCGCCGCCTCAATGACATCTTCGACAGGAATCTGGCTCACAACGACCTCAACTTTGACTTTGGGAAGCAGGGTCATGTCAATCTCAACGCCTCGATATCTCTCACCGGATCCCTTCTGGATTCCGCAGCCCATGACCTGTGTGACAGTCATGCCGGTTACGCCGAGCTCATTCATGGCTTTTCGCAGCTTGTCATATCTCGACAGCTTCGCGATAATGACGACTTTCAACATGCCTGTGTTTATTGCCGTGAGGGCAGCTGAGCCTGCATCCGCCGCGACACCTTCTCCATAAGCTGCGCTGCCGGTCCCCGAGGCTGCACCGCCGGCTCCTATCACTGCACCGTCTGCTCTAACCACCGAGACAGCCGCGTCTCGCTTTGCCTGCGATGCCTCTTCGTAGATATCCGTGCCGAGATTCGTGTTCTCATTGACACTCATTGTCATCGTGTTGGAAATATCCATGATTGCAAATCCTGAATAAGCGGACGGAAGGCCATGCTCCGTCGAATCGAGACCGCTGATTTCTTCCTCTTCCGTCACCCGAAGGCCGACCGTTAGTTTAATAATGCTGAACGCGATGTAAATCATAACGACCGTCCATATAGCCGTCACGAACATGCCGCCGATCTGTTTTCCCATCTGGAAAAATCCACCGCCGTAGAATAGCCCTTCCTGAATACCGGCCTTTGCAAATCCCGGCGCGCTCTCCGTCGCAAAAAGCCCGACTGCAAGCGTTCCCCAGATGCCATTCAGCATATGGACCGCAACTGCGCCGACCGGATCGTCGACATGAGTCACATTGTCATTGAACCATACGCCAAATACGACAAGAAGTCCGGATACCACACCGATGACAGCCGATCCTGCGCAGTCCGCCACATCGCAGGGTGCTGTAATTGCGACAAGTCCTGCAAGTGACGCGTTGAGGCACATTGAGACGTCAGGCTTACCGTATTTGATCCATGTAAAAATCATGCAGGTCACAGTTGCGACCGAAGGAGCGACTGTCGTTGTAAGGAACACAGATCCGAGTGTGGGAACATCGGTCGCCGCCGCGCCGTTGAAACCGTACCAGCCGAGCCAGAGAATAAAGACGCCCAGAGCCGCGATGACAAGGTTGTGACCGGGGAACGCATTGACCTTGGTCACTTTTCCGTTCTTGTCCCTGTCGAACTTACCGATTCGAGGTCCAAGCATCCAGGCGCCGACAAATGCGCATATGCCTCCGACCATATGAATGCAGTTGGAACCTGCGTAATCGTGAAAGCCCCACTGCGCAAGGAAGCCGCCGCCCCATGTCCAGTGCGCTTCAATCGGATAAATCAGTGCGGAGATGATCGCCGAATAGATACAGTAGCTTGAGAACTTTGTTCTCTCAGCCATGGAGCCGGATACGATCGTTGCCGTCGTCGCGCAGAATACAAGGTTGAATACAAATGATGAATAGTCGAACGTGCCATAATGTGTGAACACGTCAAAGCTGAATCCACCTATGAATCCATGAAGAACATTTTCTCCAAGCATGAGCGACGCGCCGCATATGAACCACATCACTGTGCCGATGCAAAAATCCATAAGGTTCTTCATGATGATGTTGCCCGCGTTTTTTGCTCTGGTGAAACCAGCCTCGCACATTGCAAATCCTGCCTGCATCCAGAAGACGAAGGCTGCTCCGATGAGAAACCAGACAGCGAAGATCTGGTCATCAAGAACTTTCAAAATCTCAGTAGTTAATTTCATAATAATTCTCCCTCTCATTTGTAAAGTCTCGCATATAAGACCTCTTGCGAGAATCAGATAAAAAAAATGGCAGTTCAAGAGGAGCTATCTCTTAAAACGCCATTGTTTTACAGTGTTTCGTATTTGCTTATTTGAGACGTATTTCTACATCCATGTTATTGTATCGAAATCTGCCAGCCGGCTTTCGGCAGTTTCGCTTAATAGAAAAGGCGCCTTGGAATTTCTTCCAAGACGCCCTTGTCTTTTATGTTTTCACATTTTACCGACTCAGTCCGGTCATGTCAAGAGATGAATTGTTCTTAATTCCGAACAATTTGTTTTGGGAACGGTTCTTTTAGCGTGTATTTTTTCACGCGAGAATCGTCCCTGACGCGTGCCCCCTAAACATAGAGCACCGACAAAAGATCCGGGCAGACATCCAGCGAAATCTCTGCCCTGCGATCACACGGAGCCGCCTCTCTTGCCTCCTCAAACCCGGCCGCGATCACGACGCCTCTATAGGCGTCGTGATTTACAAGGATCGCGTTCACCCCGCAGCTTCCGGCCATCACGATATCAGAACGCATCTCGTTCCCGATCATGACGCTCTCCGCCGGATCCAGCTGATGCTTCACAAGAAGCTCCTGCATAAAGCGGGGCTCCGGCTTCTTCATGCCAAACTCGGAAGAGATGAATATATCTTCAAAATACTGCGCCAGCCCAAGCTCATCCATCTCGGGCCTCGTAAAAAGGCTCTGGGCGTTTGACAACAGATAAACATGTTTTCCCTCGCGCCTTAGTTCCTCAAGGAGAGCAATCGTGTCCGGGTACAGCTTGAACTTAATTCTTGAGATGACCCGGAACGCATATGCAAATGAGCTGCACCACCGATCGAGCACCTCCCCGCTCCATTCACTCGGATCGCCCCAGATTCCATCATTTCTGGATACAGGTGCGGAAAGGAGAAGCTCCTTAAATACATCTCCCAACTCGATTTCCGGGAATTCGGTGCCCAGCTCAGCAGCGAGGCGTACCTCATGTTCATGAATGAGCTGTCTGTACCTGGTTCGCAGTTCCCCCGGTTCGTACACCGCACCATACGCGTCCAGGATTGGCGCGATGCGCCGCCAGAAATCAATCGGTGCCTGGTCTGTGTGAATATCGATCAGTGTGGCGTAGAGGTCGAAAATATAATTCGCATATCTCATGATTTTATTCTCCTACATCCCGGTAAATCGCTGTAACACATCTCTTCTGAATAAGTATATCATATAACAAGTGAGGGACGGTTCTTTTGCGTAAAAATCCACGAAAATCGCCTCATTCAACTCTCACTAAAAACGAACCTATAAGGGATTTTCACATATGAAGACACTCGCAAAAAATGGAAATTTACACTGACTATTGTGCTCTGTTATAATCATACTAAGTAAACACACCCAAACTTCCACGCGCTGTTTTGACCAGTCGAAATCGAGAATAATTCGGTGAAACTGTTCTTTACGGTCTCCGTGAAAAGTTAACAAAATATCTGCAGGCAGGTGATACTATGATATCGGCTTATGAAGGAAATCAACCGTATATATTTGTCAGTTACGCCCACAAAGACAGTCGCGAAGTATTCGATCTGATTGAGAAACTCTCGGCGCGTGGTTACCGGATCTGGTACGACGAAGGAATAGAGCCGGGATCAGAGTGGCCTGAGAACATTGCAAACCATCTGCTTCACGCAGACATGGTCCTGGCAATGATCACAAACGATTCCATGGAATCGATCAACTGCAGAAGAGAAATCAATTTCGCTCTTTCCAAGAACAAACCGTTCCTGGCCGTAGTTCTCGAAAAAACGAAGATACCGGCAGGCATGGAGCTGCAACTCTCGTCCCAGCAGAGTGTCCTGCGCTATAACTTCAACGATGAGGATCGATTCCTGAAAAAAATTGAATCCTGCTCCTACATGGAGCCCTGTAAAGATAGTGCCGGTGTGGGAAGCTCCGTTACATCGAATGCTCAAAGCGCAGGGTATGCATTTGCAAATAAAAAAATCCCTGATATGCGCATCATCGCCGCTCTCGGCATAGCTCTTGCAGCTCTGCTCATCTTCTTTGCCGTCACTCGAAAGACAGATACAAATCAGCCGACAGGAAATACCGGACCGATTGTGACAACTGCTGACAGCAGCACGACAGCCGACAGCACGACAGACAGCGGCACGGCGAAGACTGACTACAGCGGCTTGCTTGGCAGCGACACATCTTCCGCTTCTTACACAGATTCGTATTCGAATGTAGAGTCGGGATCCAGCTCAGGGTCTGATTCGAATGTCGAATCCCCGACAGAAGCACCCGCAAAACCTGATGAGCGCTGGATTTACTCAGTATCAAAAACGGATGAGTCCCTGATCTATACCTTCCGCAGCGGGCCTGTCATCGTCATGCCCATCTCCTGGAACAACAAAATTACGGTCATGGAAGAGAATAAACGCTTTGTCTTCTACCATGCGAGCAGCAGAAATTCCTGGCATGTCGCAGGCTACGAGCACGGCGGCCAGCTGTTCTCCCTCTGCTACAGCACTTCTCAGGATTACAAAGATCTTCCCGACTACAGTGAGCTAGGAAGAACTGCTGAGGAATACTATTATCTAATGTTCCCGACTGACGTGCAGGGATATATGGATAATGAACGCATTTTCAAGGAATTCAATGAAATGTGGCAGGAACTTGATTATGTGAAAAGAAACTCTTCATTCTCTCTGAATTAAGCTGCGGTTCTCTATGCTGCTTACAGAAATAACCTTATAAAGAAATACACCGGAAAAGCCTTTGTAAAGACAAATACTGAATAAACGCTTGAAAAGACATGTGCAGGAGGTTGTTATGAGAATCGTTGTGGTCGTATTTGCTGCATGCGCAATCATGATGGTATTAATCGCCAATCTGCTTTTAAAGCCGCAGGCAACAAAAAGATTTTTCATCATTGCGGGCGGGACGGCCAATTTCCTCGGCTTTTTCCTCTACGGCTACGGCTATTCGACGATGGAAGAAAACACGCTCATGGCCATTCTCAAGACCCTCTTTGCCGTCTTCGGAATGTTTCTCGGAAAAGATTCCTTCGGAGATATGTCAAAGCTGCCATTCTTTTCCTTCCTGCCCGTTAAGTTCTTCTTTTACATGGCACAGATTCTCGCGCTCTACGTCACGGCAAGCGCCGCGATGACTGCTTTCGGCGCGGGTCTTATGAACCGAGTCAGAGCCCTTACGCTCCGGAGAGGTGATCTGAGCATTTTCCCGTTCGTGAACAATCACACTTTGTATCTCGGAAATGAACTTTGCAGTCAGGGCAAAAATGTCCTTTTTATCTGCAATAAGGACACAACAGGGGATGTCATCGGGAAAATCCAGGACATGCGGGCAGTTTATACCTCCAGTGATGCCGCCTCCAAAGCGTCCGAGTTCTTTCTGAAGACGATCGCATTAGAACGCCCTGACCGTCAAGTTACCGTCTATGCACTGGGGGATTCCGCGGCGGACAATATCGCGTATGCGCGTGCATTCCGCAAATCCATGCTAAATCTCCGTATCCTGGCTCCCGGCACACGTCTTGTTCTGGGTGCAAATGAGTATTTTGACATCTCCTCTCTCATGCACAACGACTCACACTACGGATTTGAAAATGTCCACGTCTTCGATGATACCGATCTGGCAGCAAGGATCATGATCACTGATTGTCCTCCGTACAAAACACTTTCATTTGATGAAAATGCCCGCACAACTGACGATTTCAACGTAATGATCGTAGGCTTCGGAAGTATGGGACAGGCAGCACTGCGGGCGCTGCTCATGCATGGGCAGTTTTATGGCAGCCATTTTTCAGCCATGATATTTGATTCTGCCGGGAAATCAAAAAGCGGTGCCTTTAAGATCATGTATGAGGGGATGCTCGCTCGATATGATATATCATTTGTAGATAAAGACGGACGAAGCGAAGAAGCTTTCGACTACCTCAATCGTCATGCCGCGGAGCTCAACTACGTAGTAATTGCCACAGGTGGACAGACAGATTCAGAATTGGAGTTTTCTTATGCAAATATCCTTCATGCCGCCAATCCCAAAGCCTACCTCGTTTCATGCCGTTCATCAGAAGTGACAGAGATCCGCACGGAGGTCGATGGAATTGTCCGGAAGACCTGGCCACTTTATAATCTTGCCGTCGTGTCGGGCGAAGCCCTCGATAAGGACGCCATGGATTTGAATCATCAGTACTGTGGCGATAACGGTAAAACAGTCGAGGAAAATTGGTTCGCGTGCGATTATTTCAGCCGCCTGAGTTCAGAGGCTTCCGCTGATTTTGTCCCTGCATTTCTTTATATGGCCGGTACTACAAGGGATGAAGTGTTAAAGCACGGGCTCCATCTTACCGAAAAGCAGGAGGAGGCTCTCTGCCGGACGGAGCACGAGCGGTGGTGCGCGTTCCACTTTGCTCATCGCTATCGGACAATGACGCTTGACGAATGGAACGAGCGGGCGGCTCTCTACTCCCGCGAAAAAGCAGAGAAGGGCTATTCAAGCATCAAGATTGGGAAGAACCGCGTCGGCCGGACTCATGCCTGCCTGATTCCGTGGGAAAAGCTTCCTGAGCTGGATGAAAGGGAGAAGGCTGTCACCGGGATCGATCCGGATTATCAGGAGCGGGACCTCCATACAATACAGCTGATTCCGAAACTGATCATGTAACAGGATTTTCTTTTATGAACTGTTGGCTGTGATTGCGGCCCGTGACGAACAGGGTTGGCGCAGCATGAACTGCGACAGCCCAATTTTGTCATGTAAAAAACGCCAATTCGTGTCAACAAAATCCCAACATTACATAATTCACTCAAAATACACAGATCTATGGTATGGTGCTGAAAACATAAACCAATCTCTACGTAACGGAGAATGCCTATGTATAACAAAGAACAAAATCTTAACATAGAACCACCTGCTGCTTTGCCGGATGATTCTCAAAAAAAAGATAAGACATCTATCGTAGTAAAACTCAAAAACGCATTCCTAAAAATCGCCAGCACCTTCAGAGATTATCCGATAACCCTCGGGGGCATCGTCATCATAGCAGCAATCGGGGCCGTCATCATTGACTGTGATTTCGACACAGAAATATGTGAGTGAATCATCGTATTCCTCGCCGCCCTCTCCGTCCAGACCCTCTTTATTGAGGAGCACTTGAAGGACAGACATGCACTCAGAATCGCGGGATATGTAATCGCAGCGCTTCTGTCCGCATTTTTCCAGTATTTTGAATTCTCCAGCGGCGAAGTCTTCCTTGGGATGCCATGGTATAAGGCCAACGAAATAGTTACAGATATCTATGTCTCCTATTTCGCATGCCTGGGTCTCGCCTCCATATATCACATGTACCGCCGTCAGGGAGACAGCTTCGAATCCTACTGTTTGAAAACATTCTTCGGCCTCGTTCGGACCAGCGTTGTATACGGACTTTTCGCGGCGGGCCTGGCCATTATCGTACTGATTTTCGACACGCTGATCTTCCACACGCACAACTTTATCGGCAGGGTCGAAATCTTCCTCGCCGGCGGCATTTACGTCCCCGCCATGCTCCTTGTCGTGTCAGGCAAAAAGGGCGGCGTCGGGAAGTTCGCCAAAGCTTGCGTGCTGTATGTGCTGGAACCAATGCTGATCCTGGCCATGGCGATCATTTACATCTATATTGTCAAGATATTTGTTACAAATGACATCCCCTCCAACGCCGTCTTCTCCATCATCACAAGCTTATTTGCTGCAGGTATGGTGATATGGACTCTGGCATGCGGGATCGATGAAGCAAATGTCTTCTGCAAAATCGCCAGGATCCTCCCCTTTGTCTTCATCCCCTGCATCCTTCTGCAGGCATGGAGCGTCCTCATCCGAATCGGCGATTACGGTATTACACCCTCCAGATATTTCGGAGTTGCGCTCGTCATATTTGAGCTCATTTATATGGTGCTGTATTTGCTTCAGAGGCTGCTCAAAAAGGAGGCAATAGCCCTGATCCTCTGGGTGGCGGCGCTTGCAGTTGTGACTGCGCTGCTGGTGCCATTTGCCAACTACACATCGGTCTGCGCGCGCTCTCAATTAAAGCGGCTGTCCGGGATAAAGATCAGTGAGGCGCTGAAGCGTTCTGATCTGGCTGAGACGGCCGGTTCTTCTTACAGGGTCCTCTTAAATGACTGCGGCTATCGGGGAAAAGAACTCATAGATCAAATGTTTACTAAAGACGAGCAGAAAATTCTCAATTCATGCTACGGAACATCGGACTCCGGCCGCAGAATCTATTACTTAAACGGCAATGATGAACTCGTGGAGTTTGATATTTCGGGTTATAAGACACTGACTTCCGTTGACGGCAAAGGGACTGAGCCGATCTCGACCGTCGAACTCACAGTCGACGGGGAGGTGAGATACACGACGGACCTGTCAGAGTTCGTAAAAGTCCTTGAGGAGTTCGGATCTAAGAAGACAGATTCCTCGCAGTATGAACCATTCAATTTGAGCGAGTACGGTCCTATCAGTCTTGATGAGCATTATGATCTAAAGATCACGTGGTTCAGCGCGGATTATAATGCGGATACGAGGGAGCTTGAAGATTTGAATTTAAATGGATATTTGCTTGAGAAATAAGGTGGAATCTTACTTATCAAGTAAATTCTTAGTGAAGCTCACATGGATAAATCCACGTGCTTCCATATGCGGCTCACGCCGCAGGGCCGCTTTAGGCGGCCGGACTAAAACATCTGCGGATACGCCATCCGCTTAGCTCCGGATACCGATCGGTCTTCCGTCACCACACAG
>JAFWIM010000219.1 GCA_017514845.1 Lachnospiraceae bacterium | reverse complement strand
TATACTAGCACAGGAGCTCTTTCTTTAATCTGAAGATCTTTCATCCCCCTGCATAGCAGGGGGTTTATTTTTGTCTGTGACACAATGACAGGCTTCGCGTCGCGAGCACGCCTCGCTCTGCCGGGTTGATGCCGCAAAAAAAAGCTGCCGACAAATCTGCGCGACAGCCTTTTTTAAATATGAGATGCCCCCCACCTCTATTTCAATATTTACTCCCGGTCGAAATACCTCGCCGGGGTGTTACTCAGTGACCAGTCTTACAATGATATCCGCGCACACATCCGGAGATATCGTGCACGTGTCGAGACAGATATTGTAGCGCGTG
Organism: Lachnospiraceae bacterium; assembly: GCA_017514845.1. GTDB lineage: Bacteria > Bacillota > Clostridia > Lachnospirales > Lachnospiraceae > Chordicoccus. The sequence continues at coordinate 24,302 of JAFWIM010000219.1, read as the reverse complement.
CAGTCATCAATGTCTGTTCCCACAAAAGTCTTGTAGAAATTATTCCTGTACGTGTCACGCTGCTCAATGTACTTTGCCAAATCCTTCCCCTGCGCTTCATCGAGTTCAGCTGCATGGGCTTTTCTCTTTTCAGCGTCGCCGTAGCAGAAGACGTCGAACGAAGGAACACCGGCTTCCTGCAGCACATAATTGGCGCAGCGGCCGACGATGATGCACGGTGATTTAGCGAGATCCAGAATGACTTCTTTCTCGGCGTCATAAATCTTTCTGACATAATCCGGATAGCTGCCGACAGCAATATTCATAATGGCGTTCACGAACCTGCTCCTGGACGTGATATCCTCTCCGTCCTTAAGGACTGCGTCAAGATCGTATCCGCTCTCCTCGACCGTCTTCTTCACAAAATCCTTGTCGTAATACGGAATACCGAGTTTCTCTGAAACTTTCGCGGCGATCGTCCTGCCGTACGCTGCATACTGGCGGTTTATAGTAATCACAGGTATTTTTTTCTCAGACATAACCTTGCCTCATTTCCGTTGATGAATTATTCCGCGGACCGGAACACTGTAATAAGTATACCATTAATCTGCGCTCTTTTGCACACTTTCGGAATGTTTTTTTAAGTCGGCTAACGAATCCTGGCAGGTTCGAGCAGGTGGTCATGCAGACTGAACGAGATATACATAAGTCCCATGATGATCATCAGCTGCGGGAATACAAACATGCATAACACGCAGAGCAGCGTTACGACCAGCCTGTTTAAGCGGAGCCTTCTTTTCATGAAAAGGGCTGCGGCAATGATGCCGAAAGCCGCAAGATACAGATACCCCACGACCCAGAGCGTCTGTCCCACGCTCTGCGCTGCATGCGTGGAATTCGGGTTCAGGAACACAGTCGAGCCGTAAACGTAGGCAATGACAGCGGCCACACCCGTCCACTTAGGCGGGTAGATCTCGGCGACCGGCTTTCGCGGCTCGAGCGGATAATGCAGCCTCTTAAGAATCAGGATACTAAGCTGATATACAATAAAACCGTCCAGCAATCCGGCAAGGACCATGGAGATAATAAAGAGCTGCAGCATGGAGCTGTCGCTGAAAATGATTGCGTAAGGACCGCCGGCCACATCCACATTTGCCTTGGCAAGCGCTTCCGTCATCGAATTCTGCATAAGCGCTATATCCTCAGACAGATTATACCCGAAGACTGAAGCGAGCGCAACGTTGCTGACCACGCTGAGCACTCCCGCCATGCCCATGACGATGAACATCGTGATTGTCATATCGACCTTCTTGAAGAGGCACGCGCCGAAAATGAGTCCGAGAAGGGCAGATGACACCGCGTAAAAAATGGATGTCAGCGTGCCGAAGAAAATAGAGAACGCGCACATGCCGGCAAATACCAAAAGGCCGCTCTTCCAGTCGAATTTCGCCGAATAGATGACCATCGGAACCGGGAGTATGTAAATGAAGAAACCTTCGAAGACACCGCCTGTCTGGCGGTTCAAAAGGAGTAGTATGGCGAAGATCGCGAGAATCATCGCTCCTGTCGTTATTCGCAGTGTATTATTATTCATCTTATCCATACTACATACTATACAACCGCAGGGTGCATTTAGCAAATAAATTGTTCCGGGGATTACTTGTAACAGTTCAGAAAGGAAGTTATTAAATGCGTTAACGGCGCAAAGCATCCATCTTCGTGAGAAAAGCATTGCATTTAAAAGCACATTATTCACCACCGATTATGCACAAATCAGGCGAAAATGGTATAATATCTGCAGATGCCGTCATGAGGGAATGACATTATGATTGTCAAACGGCTATGAATATATGTCCGGGAGAATATTATGTCAACAATTCTATTAGTATTTATTGCTCTTGAGCTGTGGGGTACGCTCTTTGTCATTCTTCTGTCAATATGTATTTATATCGTCGGGAATCTACGTATTGATGCAGAGCGATGGATGCTGAGGCTCCTCTTAGCTACGGGAATCCTTCTCTCCAGCGATGCCCTCTCCTGGCTCTTTGACGGAATGGGGGGCCAAAGCGCTTACGATGTCCTTCTCATCGCCAACTTTCTTGTGTATATGATGGGATATGATATTTTAAAGCTCTTCACAAAATATGTCGTCAGCCTCACCGGACCGGGGCCGCTTACAAAAGTGATCTACGCGCTTGCATATAGCGGCATCCTCATGACCTTTATCAATCAGTTTACTCACTTCATGTACTATATAGATGCCTCAAACGCATATCACAGAACATCGGGGTTCATTCTGTCCCAGGGGCTTGGCATTGTGGGAACTCTGTGTCTCGGCATACATATATACAGTTACAGAAAAAAAATTAGCAAGCCTATGGCACTGGCCTTGTTTTCTTACATCATACTGCCTTTTCTTGCCATGATCATCCAGCCCTTCTATTACGGAATTCCGCTGCTGAACAGCGCCATCTCAGCGGCGCTGTTTATCAATCTCACTGTCATGCTCATATATCAGAGAAGACGGATCAGTGAGCAGGCTGAGGAGCTTATTGCCAGCGAGCGAAAACTGATTGAAGAGCGGGAGCTCGTCAATGACATGAAGATCCGTCTTGTTCTGTCGCAGATCAAGCCGCATTTCCTCTTCAATGCCCTGAACGCAATTTATTACCTCATAGAAAAATCACCTGCGCAGGCGCAGGCCGCCATTGACAGCTTTTCAGACTATCTCCGCGGCAACATGGACGCTTTGGAACACACAAGCCTCATACCGATCTCGCATGAGATGAAACATGTAAAGAGTTACCTCAGGCTCGAAGAAATGCGTTTTCAGGATGAGCTTAAAGTCATCTATGACATTAAAGCCTTAGATTTTTACGTTCCGGCTCTCTCAGTCGAACCTATGGTGGAAAACGCTGTGAAGCACGGCATCAGTAAAAATGAATCCGGCGGGTATGTGAAAATCAGCACTGATGAGAATGAAGCCGGCTATGAGATCCGTGTCGAAGACAACGGCTCGGGCTTCCGCGTCGAAGACATCAGTAAGGACGGGCAGCTGCACGTGGGTATTGCAAATGTCAGGACCCGCCTTGAAGGCATGGTAAAAGGTACCCTTACGATTGAATCCGAAATCGGAAAGGGTACCTGTGTGACCATCTTTATTCCAAGATAATTATTGATCCTCGGGCAGAAGGCCTCCGCCCGTAGCCCATACGATGTGCACAGCCTGATCCATGTGACCGGAAAGATCATGCTCTTTGATGTACTGTTCCCACTCATTTCCGCCGCGGCAGATCTCGGAAAGCCCCTTAAGACCCGCACAGGCAGACGGCTCGACCCGAACAGGTCCGAAATCCGCGAGCAATTTCCGGTAACCGGGCAGCTTTTCATCCGATACGGTAAAGGCACCGGAGACAAGATGTTCCATCATTCCGCACACAAAGCCGGACGGTCGCCCGACCGCAAGTCCGTCCGCGATTGTGCGTCCGGTAAGACCGATATCCTGCACGCAGATCCTGTCATGTTCTCCCGTCGCCATGCCCAGCAGGAAGCATGGAGCTTCACAAGGCTCCGCAAAGAAACAATGAACGTTGTCTCCGAAAAGTTCCTTGAACCCGAAGGTTATCCCGCCCGGGGCACCTCCTACCCCGCAGGGCAGATACAGGAAAAGGGGATGGGCACTGTCAACAGCGATTCCGGCTTTCCGAAGCTGCACCTGCACTCTGAGCGCTGCTGTGGAGTAGCCGAAGAACAGATCCTCTGAGTTCTCATCATCAATAAAAAAGCTCTTCTCATCGGATAAAGATTCCCTGCGTCCGTTCTCGACAGCCTGACCGTAATCGCCCTCATACTCCCTGACGATAACGCCCTCGCTCCGCAGAAGATCCTTCTTCCACGATTTGGCGTCGCGCGACATGTGAACGACCGCCTTAAAGCCGAGTTTCGCGGCCATGCGGCCGATACTTATACCGAGATTTCCCGTGGAGCCGACCTGTATCGTGTACTGGCTGTAAAAGGCCCTGAATTCGTCCGAGTCGACTTTCGCGTAGTTATCCGTCGGCCAGAGCATGCCGGCCTTCTGGGCGAGAGTCTCCGCGATCTTCAGAACTTCATGTATGCCTCCCCTGGCTTTCACCGAGCCCGCAATCGGCAGTCTCGCGTCATCTTTCAGAAATACCCTGCCTTTTATGCCTGCGCCTTCCTTATTCATCTGCTCTTTCACGGCCGGGATCGGGATAAGCCCTGATTCAATAACTCCCTTCCTCGCTGCCGTCTCCGGAAACGCGGAGGCGATATAAGGCATGAACCGCATAAAGCGGTTCTGGGCGGCCTTCACATGCACGAACTTATAGCCGCAGATCTCGCCGCGCGGTTCAAAATGTCTGAGATCGGGGTTCAGCCAGACCGTCTCTTTTCTCTCTTTTAAGCTGTCGATTACATCCATTTCATTCTTCCTTAAACTGCGCTCGGTGCGCATTTACCTTTCCTTTCAGGCGCGTTTAAAAAAAGCCGGTCCGAAGACCGGCCGTGCCTTTTTATTCGATAGTCAGAATATCGGAGAAACCAGTGACATCAAATATCTCCATGATCTCAGGTCTGACATTCCTGATCACCATCTCGCCCTGCTTATTCATCTGCTTCTGGGATGACAGCAGCACGCGAAGGCCTGCGGAAGAAATATACTCTAACGCTTCGAATTCAAATATCAAAGATTCCACGCCTGAAAGGCTCTTTTTCAGCTCATTTTCCAGCTGAGGAGCTGTTGTCGTATCCAGTCTGCCTTCGAGTGCAAAAACAAGTTCTGATCCATTCGCTTTCTGTTCAATCTTTAACATAGCTTCCTCCACACTAATTAAATATTTTTCTTTATTGTCAAAATGTTTTTATTATCCGCATATTCATATTGCACGTCATCCATACTTCTCCTGACCATGAAAATGCCGAGTCCTCCGACCTTTCGGTCTTTTGCGGAAAGAGTGACATCCGGCTCCTCAACTGCAAGAGGGTTGAAAGGGATTCCGCTGTCTATGAACGTAATGATAGCAGCCCCGGGCACTGTTTCTGTGTCAAGCTGTATCACTGCTTCCCCTTCTTTCGGGGTGTATGCATACTGTGCGATATTGACAAAAATCTCTTCTACCGCTACATCGATCTGCATCTGTGCCTTCATGGAGCAGTCCGCTGCTTCCAGGTTCTCATCCACAAACGCGATTACCTGGTCCAGATTATCAATTCTGGCACCAATCTTCAGTTCTTTCACATGCTCTTCCTTTCCGCAGGAGATCCGTCCGCTGAAGGTCATACCTTCTTAAAGCAGATGCTCTTTTCATGTCATAAGGATCGCTCCGGGTCACTCATGACCGTCCGAATTCGGAATCTGCTATGTACTTTATATAGTTTATGTCTCACTGCCCGCCGCCTTGAGCGGCGGAGGTCATCATATACTGATATATATATTATTTATAACAGACCTCTGCAAATATTGTCAACTGTATAGCCCGTCTCATTTCTCCCCACGTGAAAAACTCGCGGTGCAGATCAGCATTTCTCATACAGTCCCCTGAGCCACTCGTTAAATCCCGCTCCCTTAGCGGTAAATGCGAGCGTATACAAGTCATCGTCAATTCTTACGACCTTGGCATAGAGATCGAATCCCGAGTCGATCATCACGTTATCATAGAGCTGAACGGGACCGTCCGGGCGCATTTCGACCTGGCTCGCGGACACGGCTGTGATCTCGCAGTCATACGTCCTGTTGCTCACAGATTTTTCCTTCAGGATATGGACCTTCACCAGAGCCGGTTCGGCAAGCTCCGTGAGCTCGTCCTGAACGTTCTCAAGGTGCAGATCATACTCTCCGCATATTCCTGTCACACGGAATATCTGTGTCTCGTCGTGAACACCCTTCATCCTGCAGCTGAAAGAATCCCCGATTTCAAGATCCACCGAGACCGCGCTCCTTGCGGCAGACGAGATCAGGATCATGCCGCCCGTTGTGAGGCTCTCAATCCTTCCCGCCATATTGACCATCGGCCCCATGACCCCGTATTTCGTGCGCTTTTCCGACCCGATATTGCCGAGGATCACATCGCCTGTGTTAATGCCGATGCCCATGGACAGCGGCTCATAACCTCTTTCAATATTCCACTCATTTACCGCGCTCATCCGATTCTGCATGGCGACCGCGCAGGCGACCGCGTCATCCGCGTGCTTTTCCGATACGGAAGGGGCTCCGAAGAGGATGAACATCCCATCCCCCAGAAATTCAATGATCGTGCCCTTATACCGGCTGATCTCCTCGTACATCTCCTCAAAATAATGGTTGAGCATCGTGATAAGGGCTTTTGGCTCGGTTCTCTCACACAGCATGGTAAAACCGCGAAGATCACTCATCAGGATTGTAACGCACCGCCTCATGCCGCCCATCTTCATGCCGTTCGGCGTATCAAGGATTTCTCTTACTATATCGTCCGACAGATATCTGCCGAAGGTCTCCGTGATCAGCTTGTTGCGAATCTCCAACTTGGCATTGAGCGCTCTGATCTCACTCATGGCTTTCATGGCATCGCGCAGATCAAAGAGTTCCGTTACATCGCTTATGACCAGAACAATACCCTTTACCAGACCGTTATCGTGAAGGCATGAAGAGACAACTCGAAGTCTCTTTTCGGAATCACCGCAGATATAGGGGACATATTTCTCCTGTCTCGTCCTGCGGTTGCGGATCGCGTCGAGAACCGTCTCCGTGAACTCGTCATTACCCGCCTCATCAAAAAAACAGAGTGCGAAAAGCTTTCCCATAAGCTCCTCTTTTTCCCTTCCGAGCATACTGAGAGCAGCCCCGTTCACAAGCTCAATAATGCCTTTATGGCTTATGGCCATCACACCCTCGGACATATCGGCGATGACACTGTTTGTTATCGATAACATCCGGTCCATAGACTACCTCAGCTTGATCGCCATCATAGTGATGTCATCGAACTGCGGCGCATCACCGGCAAATTCCTTGAGTGCCGCGTACACATTGTGAATGACCTTCGAGGCGTCAGCTTCCGGTTCTCTGTTCAGGACCTCAAGCATGCGGTCTGTGCCGAACAACACATTATCGCTGTCCGTCGTCTCGGGTACTCCGTCAGTATAAAGGAAGAGCGTGCCTCCGTGCTCGAGTTCAAAATCATATTTTCTGTAGGAAATATCCGGCATGCCGCCGATGACGAAGCTGTGTCTGTCCTTTAGTATCTCGAATTCTCCCTCCTTCTTTTTGATGACCGGATACTCGTGGCCGGCATTGGAAGCGACCACATGACCGGTCGAAATCGTCAGAATTCCGAGCCAGACAGTGACGAACATATCCTCCTCATTGTTCTTGCAGATCTGGTCATTGACCCGCTCGAGGACCTCATTCGGAAAATCGCACAGCATCGTATTGTTGTTGACGAGAATCTTCGACATCATCATAAAGAGAGCTGCCGGAACGCCTTTGCCAGACACATCCGCCATGACCATTGCCAGATGATCATCATCAATGAGGAAGAAATCATAGAAGTCGCCGCCGACCTCCTTGGCCGGTTCCATCGTGGCGAAAATATCAAGCTCCTTTCTTCCCGGGAACGGGGGGAAGATATTAGGAAGCATATCCGCCTGAATTTTGGTCGCCAGCTCGAGCTCAGTCCCGATGCGCTCCTTCTCGGCAGTAATTTCCATGATGTGCCTTATGTATGTCTGTGTCTTGGCCGAAATATCCGCAAATGACTCGGCCAGCACCTCGATCTCGTCATCTGTCCGATACTCGTTCTTCATCCTGAACAGGGGATTGTTGTCGTTCAGCGAGGCTACTTCCCTCGCCATTTCATTAATCGGAGAGACAATACGTTTGGCTAAAGTCAGGGCTGCTGACAGCGCAAGCACCATGGTTGCGAGAAGTAATATCAGAAGGATTGCCTGACTGCGATCGGCATTCCTCTCCGCTATCGACGCGGACTCGCCTACGATCTCGTCGTGAGTTGCGGTCATCATATCGACCGGCGCATGGACCGTCGGCACATCCACGACAGATAAGAGTGCCCATCCGATTGAGCCGATCGGGTAACCTGTCATATAATAGTCTGTCCCGTCGACCTGAATGCGCTCAACTTCCGTGCTCATCCTCAGGGCTTTTGATGCAAATGCGGCCAGATCCGCATTTGCAGATTCTCTCAGATCGACAGCCGAGTCTGACAGGGCCGGCGCAAATGTCCCACTCCTCTGCGGCGAGAAGATCACATGTCCGTTCTGATCAACAATACAGACAAACCCGGCGCTCTCACCTGTCTCCATTATAGCCTCTTCCATCGCTTCCAGGAAAAGGTCCGCACCTGCGACCGCGACAAGCTCCCCGTCATGATATACAGGATATGCGCAGACGATTTCTTTTCTGCCTGTGAAAATATCCTGCTGCAATCCGGTAAAATAGATGCTTCTGGTCCTTGCGGCGCCGATATACCAGGCGCGCTCTGTCACAGGTATGTTAATCAAAGTTCCGTCGTCCTTGAACTTTCCCACAGGATCGTCATCAGCTATGAGCAGGATTCCGTCCGGCGTCGCGATAAAGCAGGAATTGGCCTGATCGATCGTCTTGTAGATGGAAGACAATGCCACCTGAAGATTTCCGAGAAGTCCGATTGTGCGGGCGATCTCCGGATCCTCTGTGTTCACTCCCTCCTCAGTGATAAGCTGAACGCTGGTCACACCCTGTTTCTGCGGATCCGGCGCATACGTCTGAACCTCACGGAGACCGTCCGCATTGTCATAGATATCCCGCGTGAGATCTGCAAGGGTGATGACCTGAGCAGCCACTTCTTTGAACATGGAGTCAGCTATATAGGCCTCAAGAGCCGCTTCGCGGGTCATCGTCGTATCTATGACCCCTTCCATGATCGTGGTCGTACTGTCAGTGATCGCAGTCTTCTGCTCCTCGCTCGTCTTCTGGAACAGCGAGGTCAGGCTTCTGGTCTGATATACGGCTACACCCATGAACGCAAGGACGATCAGAATGATTGAAAACAGGACCAGATTAAAAATCTTCTGCTGAAGACCACCGATGACCAGGTTTCTTATCTTCTTCATAAATATCTCCCATGTGTAAATCACATCCAGACGTCATATCGGCTCGCCGCGTCAGCCAGCTCCCTGATCAGGGCTTCTTCCGCGTTCGTGAGTGATGTGTACGTCTTTTCGGCCTCATCCATCTTCGAGACCATCTCACAGGCCTCAAGGTAATCTTTTGTCAGGCGGCGGAGTCGTCCGGACAGATGCTCGATACAGCGCACGACGAGGTTGGGCGAATACTTAAAGAGCGTATCCAGCTCGTCCTCAGTGATTTTTCGAAGAACAGTGTCATCTTCATCGATGACCGCGGTCGCGCTGCGAGGCATCTTCTCGATGAGGCCCATCTCGCCGAAGAATGCGTCCTCCTCGAGTACAACAAGCTGTTTTTCTTTCTCGGTACCGTAATCGGTGTAAATACCGACACTGCCGAGCTGAATGTAGTACATGCAGTCGCCATCTTCACCCTGCCTGAAAACGACTGCGTTCTTCCTGTAATTGACGCCGTTTTCTCTGCCTATACTTTTTCCGTCCGCCTGCAGAATACTGCTCGTCTCCTCATATGTCGTCAGATAGTGGACCGTGCGGCTGTAGGCAGAGATAAATCTGCTGATCTTTCGAAGAAGACCCTCGCTTCTCTTCTGTCCCCGGGTCGACTTCATATCACGGATCGTAGAGCAGACTTCCAGATAATCCTCGGTCAGCCCACGGAGGCGGTGACTCAGATTTTCCGTAATAGACCTGACCTGATAGGGATCATCCCTGAAGAACTCTATGAGTTCATCGCGCGCGATCTCAAGCAGCTTCGTTCCGTCCTCACATACCCGGATCGACGCGGATCTCGGCCATGCATCGATGGCTGCCATCTCGCCGAAGATCCTGTCCTGACCGAGGGTTGTCAGTACGATCTCACCTTCTGTTTTGGATGTGATAAAGACTTCCACAGATCCCTCAATGATCCTGTACATACAGCTGTCCCGGTCACCTTCTCTGAAAACAATATCACCCTTATTATATTCTTTTAACAGCATTCTTATATCTCCTTTATAACTCGCAGCCGACACAGCCACGGACTGGGTCTCCACGGACCCGTATACTATATAATAGCACAACAAGACCGTGCAGGCACTAACTTAGTTTCGAAAGTGTATGTTTCCCGAATCCCTCCGGTCACTCTTTACACGGAATCCGTCAGATGCTATTATGATTATCGCTCTGCCGCAGTTCCTGCCTGCAGGGGTCGGCGGCTCCCATGAAAACTATGGGGCGCGCCCACGAGTTCGAAACCATCCTCGTGTTAAAGAAAACTAAGGAGAAAATCAATATGAAAATGTCAAACACCGCTTTTATCACCCAGGCTGCCGCGATCGCGGCTGTGTATGTCGTGCTGACACTGGTATTTGCCCCCATCTCATATGGGGAGGCACAGGTCCGCATTTCTGAGTCACTCACGATTCTTCCGTTCTTCACATCGGCGGCAGTTCCCGGACTCTTCATAGGATGCCTGATCGCCAACATCTCAGGCGGAGCAGTCATCTGGGACATCATTTTCGGCAGCATCGCCACTCTGCTGGGAGCCATCGGAACGTATAAGCTGAGAAGCAACAGATGGCTCGCCCCGCTCCCGCCGATCATCTCGAACACAGTGATCGTTCCGCTTGTTCTGCGGTTCGGTTACGGGGTCAATCTCCCGATCCCGCTGCTCATGGTCTTCATCGCAATCGGTGAGATCATCAGCTGCGGCGTGCTGGGCGAGATCCTGCTGACCCTGCTTAAAAGATATCGGGAAAGAATCTTCAGAAACCGCACAGGCAACGCAGGCTGAACACTGTGAACTGCCCTACACTTGAATAACCGAGGATTCACGCTGATGATCCAAAATCACAAAGGCAGCAGACGCCCCCTTCCAAGGGCAGGTTCTGCTGCCTTTCATTATTTTCCAAAAGCTCGTCCGGGTCCCGCTCACGCGTGGACGAGTGTTCCCGTCTTTCCGGTTATGCCGTCTTTTGCTTTCTCGAGAAGCGTGATGACCGCGCTTCTTCCGGGCTTTGACTCCACGAACTGCACTGCCGCCTCAACTTTGGGCAGCATCGAGCCCGGAGCAAATTCACCCGCTTCGATATACTTTCTGGCCTCATCGGGCGTGAGTTCGGACAGCCACTCCACATCCGGCTTCCCGAAATGGATGGCCACCTTCTCCACCGCAGTGAGAATGATCAGGACATCCGCGTCAAGCTGCTCAGCCAGCTTCTCTGCAGCAAAATCCTTGTCAATCACAGCTGCGGCTCCTTTCAGGTGATGTCCCTCTGTCTTAAAGACAGGGATCCCGCCACCTCCACAGGCGATAACTACATGGTTGGTCTCCACAAGCGCGCGAATCGTGTCGATCTCAACGATCGATATCGGCATGGGTGACGCGACAACACGGCGATAGCCGCGGCCCGAGTCCTCCACCACCTGATAATCGCGGTCGCGCACAAGTTTTCCGGCCTCCTCCTTTGTCATGAATGCTCCGATCGGCTTGGTCGGATGTGCAAATGCAGGATCGAGAGGATCTACCTCCACCTGCGTCAGCACTGTTGCGCATCCAATGTCGATTCCCCGGTCCAGAAGCTCCTCGCGCATCGCGTTCTGCAGATCATAGCCGATGTAGCCCTGACTCATAGCCACGCAGACAGAGAGAGGACATGTGATATATTTTGCCGGATTTGCACGCGTAAGTTCAGTCATTGCCTTGTGGATCATTCCGACCTGCGGTCCGTTCCCGTGAACGATGACCAGCTCATCACCCTCCTCGATCAGATCCGCGATTGCCGACGCGGTCTTCTTCACTGCGATCATCTGCTCGGGCAGATTTTTACCGAGTGCGTTGCCCCCGAGTGCCAGCACGATTCTCTTGCCCATAATACCCTCCTGCTGCATAAAAGCATCTCATTTATTTTTCATGTACTTTCTTTCCCGATATGTGTTCTATATCGATCATCACCATCTGGGCTGCAGCAAAGCTCTTCCGGATCTCCGCATCAATTTCCTCCACGGTCGGGTAGTACTTCATGGCAAACTTCCTGATTTTCTCAAGCGCGATATCTGTATCGGTCACAAGGCTTGCGCGGCCGAACACGACGCAGCTGGAAACATGGTAAGCCCAGTCTCCCTCCACAAGATACCCGTCGTCCCAGGTCGTAAAGCACACCTTGTCGTCAGCTTTGATCGAGTCGATCTTGTGTCCTCTCCTGGCACTGTGGAAATAAATCCTGTTCTCGTCCTCATCATAGTAAAAGTCGATCGGGATTGCATACGGGTAGCCGTTATCGCCGTTCACGGCCAGCGCCCCCCTTTTGTTGTTCCTCAGAAGTTCTTTGGCAGCCTCCACAGAAATCTCATTCTTCACTCTACGTATTTTTCTGAACATTTGATCCTCTCTATTTTTTCTTCCTCGCAAGCCATCAAAAAAACCACAGCATTCACGTCACGTCACGCAGTTCGAGGCACACCATAGTCAGGTCGTCGAACTGCGGGGCTTCGCCCACGAACTCATCGACACAGCGCTTTACTCCCTCGATGATCCCCTGCGGTGATTTCTCCTTATTTGCACGAAGCACCTCTATCGCCCTCGTCCTGCCGAACAACTGGTCATGGGAGTCCGTGGCCTCTGTCAGCCCGTCCGTATACAGCAGCATCTTGTCCCCCTTCTCCAGCGTGAACTCGAAATTACTGTAACCGGCTTCCTCAAAAGCGCCGAGCACGAGGTTGTGCTTCGACTTCATGGGTGAAGTTTCTCCGTTCTTATGGCAGATGAGCGCGTCGTCGTGTCCGGCATTGGCCGCAATGACCCTGCCCGTGGACAGTTCGAGAATACCCAGCCATAGAGTGACGAACATGCCTGCCTCGTTGTGAGCACAGATATCCTTATTGACATACTCCAGTATTTCCGCCGGCGTCCCGCCCACAATCGCTCTGTTGGTGATCACGATGTTGGTGACCATCATGAACAGGGCCGCCGGGATGCCTTTGCCCGAGACGTCTCCGATCACAATTCCCAGGTGGTCGTCATCGATCAGGAAAAAGTTGTAGAAATCGCCTCCTACCTCCTTGGCCGGCAGCATAAATCCGTAAATATCAAAATCTGTCCGGTCAGGAAAAGCGGGGTACTTGTTCGGTATCGAATTTTCCTGGATCAATCGGGCTAATGAAAGCTCCGCTCCGATTCTCTCCTTCTCCGCCGTTGCCGCTGTCAGGTTCTCGATATACCGTACCATATCCGTCTCCATCGTATTGATGGAGGCTGCAAGATTGCGGAGCTCTGCATATTTGCTGATCTCGCCGATTTCTTTACTTTTGGTATTTTCTCTTGCAAATCTCGCCGCCTCCTCCGAGACTACCGTCACCGGGACCAGGATCTGCTTTCTGACAAAGACCGTGATAAAGACAGCTGCAAGGACAGACATAATGAAAGTAGACAGGATAATATTAAAGAGATAGGGGCGTCTTGCCCTGACCATTTCTCTGATAGGCCGCTGTATGCAGAGGATCGCAGCGACTTCACCGGCAGAATCCTTCACCGGCACCATCGTGGTTACGTGGGGGTTCGACCCATCATTCGGTCTCATACGGTAGATTGTCTCAAATACAGCCCCCCGCTCATAGATATCTCTGTATTTCTGCCGATATTCTTCATTTGTCGTATCGCGCTTATGGCCAAGCTCCCATTCTGTATAATCCGTATTATCGACCTCATTATTGATCAGATTAAAGACGGAGACAAATCTTCCGTAATCACTCCTGTCGACCATAATGACATAGATGATCGAAACGCCGATCCGATCGGTATACGCATCGAGATACCGTCTGGACTGCTCAAACTCATCGAGTTCTTCTCCGCGGAGATACTCATCCAGATGATCTCCGTTGACCAGCGTCGTTGCCGTATCCGCCATATGATAGGTAGAATTCTCGTATTCTCTTTTAAAGGAGTCTGTAAAATTGATAAAACCGGTCGTACAGACAAACGCGCCGAAAACGAACAGCAGCACGACGATCGCGCCTATGATATTTGCCGCCATACTGGAGCGAATTTTTCGTACTATACCTCTCATCACGAATCACCTTTCGGGAAATTCAGTTTCTCTTCCTGCGTATGCAAAGCAAGCCGCGGCCATCACCCCGGCTGCCACTTTAAGGCCTGCGTCATCGGCTTTAAATCGGCTCTGATGCCAGGCGTAAGGTGTCTCCCCCGGAATTCCGCTGCCGATCCAGTAAAAGAACGAGGGCACTCTTTCCATGAAAACAGAAAAATCCTCGCTGGCCAGCGTCGGCGGCACATCGATCACGTTTTCACTTCCCACTGCCATCTCAGCTGCCCGGACGGCAACTTTGTACATCTCCTCGCCGTTGAACGTAAGCGGGAGTATCTCCCTGTACTCGATCTCCGCCCTGCACTCGTAGGCTTCGGCAGTACTTTTCACCACAGACTCCATTCTCCTGACAGCCCTCTCTCGCGCCTCGATCGACAGAGCTCTTATGCTGGCTGTCATCTCCACCTTGTCCACGACAAGATTTTCGATACTGCCGCCGTGAATGGACCCTACAGACAGGACGACACTGTCAAGAGGATCTGTGTTTCTGCTGACGATTGTCTGGAGCGACTGGATGATCGCAGCTGACGCGACGATCGGATCGACGCACAGGTGGGGCATGGACCCATGTCCTCCCCGCCCGAAAATTCTGATGACAAAATTGGTCTTTGCCGCCATGAGGGCTCCGTTCTTGCATACAACTTTGCCGGCAGGTACCTCCGGCCTGTTGTGTTCACCGAAGAAGGCTTCCGGATGAATGACCTCAAAGAGCCCGGCATCGATCATCTCCCGCGCTCCGTCAGTCGTCTCTTCGGCTTCCTGAAACAGAAAATCGACCGTTCCCGGCACCTCATCCCGAATTCTCGAAAGAATCATGGCAGCTCCGAGAAGACCTGCGGTGTGGAAGTCGTGCCCGCATGCGTGCATGATGCCGGCTTCCCGAGATTTCCAGGGCAGATCATTGTCCTCGGTCTGGCAGATGGCATCAATATCAGCCCGAAGACCGATCTCACATCCGGGCTTACCGCCGATGAGGCGCGCGACGACGCCTGTCGTCCCCTTTGGCAGCTCAAGGATCTCTATCCCCTCGAGAGATGAAAGAAATGATTTGATGTTCCCGGTCGTCCGAAACTCCCTGTGCGAGAGCTCCGGATGCATATGCATGTCATGGCGGAACTCTATGATCCGTGCCTCTTCTTCAGTTGTCAGTCTAATATCCATTGCAGTCCTCCGACGGTCATGATCTACCAATCCCCGTCCCGCTTTCTGTCATCACTTTGTTTTTCTGAACATGAACTTTCTTGCCACATATATCCCGATCTTATAGGCGGCCATGATTTCCTTCTCCGCCTTGGCAATATCTATACTGTTTCCCTTATTAGTAAAACGCATGCAGCTGCAACCCAGTATCGACAATTTATTGCCATATTTGTCGTCTCTGTATTGCATATTCGCTGCCTTTCTCAATTCATCTTTACCGGACTTCGACCAGCTCAATGCGGAAATTGAGCTCCTTGCCCGCCATCTCGTGGTTGGCGTCCAGCGTGATATTTGTATCATCCTTCTCTGTCACTGTGACCGGGAACTGCTGTCCCATCGTGTTCGTGAGGTACACTCTCTCGCCGACAGAGAGACCTTCCGAACCCGGAAGCTCCGCGATTGCCAGAGTAATGACCGCATTAGGATCACGATGGCCGTATGCCTCCTCCGGCATAAGGTGTACATCGACGATCTGACCGACTTCCATATCGGCGACCGCTCTGTCAAATCCCTTGATCATCATGCCCGCGCCGCAGACAAACGCGAGCGGCTCTCCACGGTCATAGGATGAATCGAACTGTGTTCCGTCATCAAATGTTCCCCTGTAGTGAACTTTGACATTACGGCCGACGTTTTTGCCTTCCATAGTAAAGCGCTGTCCTCCGTGGCATCCACCGCCATTGCCGCAGCAGCCGCCCTCTTCCTGTTCGCCATGACCGCAGCTGCCGTCCTCACCATGTTCTCCGTGGCCGCAGCAGCCGTCCTCATCGTGGTGGCCGCACTCGTGGTCCTCGCCGTGGTGATGGTGGTCACAGTTGGCTCCGCTGTCGACAAGTTCACCCTTAAGATACATCTCCACAGCTGTATCCGCGTCACCGGACGCGCCCGCGCAGACTTCAATCCCCGCGTTCCGGAGCGCGCTTTGAGCGCCGCCGCCAAGACCTCCGCATATAAGAACTTTTATATCCTGATCCGCAAGAAGGCCTGCCAGCGCTCCGTGGCCGACGCCGTTGGAGCCGACCACCCGGCTTCCGATGATCTTGTTGTCTTCTACATCGTAAACTTTAAAGTATTCTGTCCTTCCAAAATGCTGGAAGATGTTTCCGTTGTCGTAAGTTGCTGCGATTTTCATAACTGTCCTTTCTGATTTCAAGGAAATTTTTTATGTCGCTGAGCGGGTCAACGCCTCAGATAACCGGCGGATACCGGGAAATCAAAATATGTGTCGGGGAAGGGCTCGTCCTTCAGGGTAAAATGCCACCACTCACAGTCGATTGGGATGAAACCGTTGCGGACCATGACCTGCTGCAGGATCATCCTGTTGTCATACTGCTGCTCGGTGATCCCCCTGTAGTCCGGGTGGGAGACCTCGCTGAACATATCGAACGGGCTGCCCATGTCGACCTCTTTGCCAGTGGTCATATCAAGCAGTGTCAGATCGACAGTGCTCCCCCGGCTGTGGCTGGACTGGCTTGCAATGTAGCCTTTGGCGAACAGCTCCTGTTTCTCCAGGTCAGGGTAGAAATAGGGTTTCATGCGCAGGTCAAGATCCTCGATTCCCCACAGGACAAAGTGCCGAACTGCCCTGGCAGGACGATACGTGTCAAAAATCTTGAGCCGATATCCGCGCACATTCATCTCGTTGCTTACGCTCTTCAGGGCTCTTGCGGCCTCCTTTGTCAGCAATGCGCACGGCTCCTCATACCCGTCAATTCTGTCTCCGATGAAATTATAGGTCGAATAATAGCGGATTTCCTGAATGATTCCCGGTACATAATCTGCAAGCACCACGAAGTCTGAAGGATCCATGACCACTTTCTGCTTATAATCAATAGCCATTCGCGTTATCCCCGTTTTATCTTTTTTATCCCGCCCGCGAGACGAAATCGCGGGAGCATGTCCCGCATGTAAACAATTTAACACAATCTGTCAGAAAAACAAAGATGTTCCGGTCCGATGAGTGACAGAGCCGGCTTATAAGGCTCCGAACGACCCCGCTACCGATTTCTCACATATGCTTTGATAAATACAATCTTCTCTCCGGCTGCGGCCGGCCTCACAGAATACTTACCCGCTGCGGCAGGTATAACGAAAGTCTCAGCGTAATGGACAGTGTAAGGTGCAAATGTTCCCTCCTCGCTCTCTATCACTGCCTCCCTGCCGTCGACCAGATTGCATATATGGAACCCGTCCCCTGCATCGTGGTAAGATTTTCCAGTCTGTGTGAACCTTCTCGTCTCGATGAACTCGAACTCGTGCAGGCCGGTGCGCTCCTCTGTGACATCTCCCGTAGCGCAGAGGACCTCGAACTGATTGACAAGGTTCTCCCGGACCCACTCTGTCGTTCTGTCCCACCGGATATTCGCAAGGCCATCCTCAATGTGAATCGGCCGCGGAAGCCCGTCAAGGCCTACCCGATCCCAGTCCCAGAGCTTGAATGTGAAATTGTAGGGTGTCGCGCTGATCTCAAGTACCATTGTATTTGCCGCCGAGCAGTGGATCGTACCCGCCGGTATGAGGAAATGATCGTGCTTTTGGCATGGAAAAAAATTCACATACTTGTCAGCGGGAAACGAGATGTCACCGACCTCGGAGGCGCGGAGGTCGTCGGCCATCATTTGCCGATCCATCCCCTCGCGAAGCCCCAGAAAGACGCCGGAGCCCTCCTTCGCGTCCAATATATAATAACTCTCATCCTGCGTGTAGGTCATGCCAAAGTGCGAGCGGATATACTCTGTCATCGGATGGACCTGAAGCGAGAGATTCTGCCCTCCCACAGTGTCCAGAAAGTCGAATCTGATCGGGAACTCAGCTCCGAAACGGCAGTAATTCTTCATACCAAGGAGCTCGACCGGCCGATAGAGGACGAGGTCCATCGCCGGAATCTCAATGCGGACATCGCCGAATCTGAGATACAGGCTGTTCTCCTCCGGCACTCCGTCAAAGCTCCAGGCGAAATTCGGGACATCCCGGGGAAGATCACAGACCTCCTTCATCCACTGACCGCCCCAGACTCCGGGGTCAAAGTAAGGGACGAGCCGGAAGGGCTGTCTTGCGATCCGGTCAAGACCCTCGCGGAGGGCATCACCGGGAACCAGCTTCGGGTGGCCGGTCTCATTGGAGTCCAGAAAATAATCGACACTGTCGAAGATCTTCATCTTCCTCTTGTCCGCAATTCGCCATTCGACAAAGTAGCCGCGCTTTATCTTGCGCAGCGGGTCCTCACAGTAGTTCTCCTGCTTAAAATTCGGCATGCCCCGCCTCATGCGGAGCTGTATCTCCCAGCGGGCAAGATCACAGTAGACGAGTGTGTCTCCCGGATGAATAAGACCCGCTCCTACGCCGAAAATACAGGTCCTGCCTCCGGCCGGAATACTCTCGCTTATGTTTTTCAGGGCAGACGCGTCGACAAAGTCCTCCATACGGCCGTAGTACATGACCCCCCGCACCCTGTCCTCTGTGAGGTGGGGAGCCATCATCTCTGTCAGCTTCCGACCGTCGAAGAAAATATCTTCACTGTCGATCAGAGTGTCCGGAGCGAAGCTCTGAAGGACCATCTGCCTGATCTCATCATCAACGCCGGGGTAGCACTCGACGACCAGTATGTGGTTCTCCTTTTCACCGAGGGCCTTGAAAAAATCCCTGATCGTGTGCTCCGAAAATACCCTGTCCTCGAACCCGCTTATGACAGTTTCAGGAAATTTCTGATAGTTACTTTTCATTATTCTCCCTCCGACAGGGAGCGCTGCAGCCGGCACAGTTGCCGCCGCATGTACACTCACCGCGCCGCTTTGCGCGGACTATATGGACAATGGCCAGCGCGACCGCCAAGATGATAATTACAGTTAGAACAATATCCCAGATATTCATAATTTCTGTTCACATATAAAACGTATCACATGCCTAAGAGAAGTTTCACTCTTCGCATTTATCAAAAACATTAGTCGATGGACTTCTGCGTCAGAGATTAAAAAAGCACGGCAATCCTGCCGAATACCCAATCAGGCAGAATTATCGTGCAGAAAAAAGCCAATGGCCGGGTCATGATCCCTTGCAGGAGCCGGCCTCCGGAAAACCGTAAGTTCGAATCTGATTCAAATTACCGTAAGTTCGAATCTGATTCACATTAGAGAAGACGGATCAGAATTCAAAATCGCAGGCAACAGACCCGCTGCGCACCTCATGCATCCGTTTCTTTACAGGCATATGCACCGGATGTGTCTGATAGGCCATAAAGGAATCCATATTGTCAAATACTGTGATCAGAGCTAAATCATAAGAACGCTCGCTGTGCAGAACATCCTGACCTGCTTCCAGGTCCAGCATCCCTTCAATTTTACCTTTCATTCCGTAGAAATTCTTTACCAGCTGCGGAATCTCATCCTTGTATTCATCCTTTATTTTGAACAGTACGATGTGTCTGATCATGTGTCTACCTCCATGTTTTCATATTGTCTCATCTCATTAAGCATCTCATCCAGAAGGGCTGCGGCCTCCCCCACCAGTCGCAGACAGGGACGCCTGGCATAATATTCCGGTGTGCGCGCTTCCGGGATATCTCCCGGCGTGACCGGCACATCTCTCAGCAGTTCACGGCACACAATGGTCCCGTTCATTTCTTTAAAGCGGCGGGCGTAGTTCTGCACCAGTTTATAGTGGGCTCTCTTGGCTGTGTCATCGCCCGGCACGTCGTAACCGCAGATCGCGCCGAGAGCCATGAGCGCTCCGCTGACTCCGCCGCACACTTCCCTCAGTCTGCCCATGCCTCCCCCAAAGGAGGAAGACAGCCTGGCCGACTCGTCAAGTGACAGACCCGTCTCGTCGCGGAAAGCGCAAAAAACCGACTGGGCGCAGTTATAACCCATCATGAACAGCCGTCTCGCCTCTTCTCCGTGGTCCATATCCAAGTCTCCTTCTGAGAAAAAAAGCTCCCGAAGTTTCCCTCGGGAGCCTGTGGTTGTTAAATGAATTTACTTGTTCATAGCCTGCTGAACCGCAACAGCTACAGCAACTGTCATACCAACCATCGGGTTGTTGCCGGCGCCCAGGAAGCCCATCATTTCTACGTGTGCAGGAACGGAGGAAGAACCAGCGAACTGCGCATCGGAATGCATACGGCCAAGAGTATCGGTCATACCATAGGAAGCCGGACCAGCTGCCATGTTGTCCGGATGCAGTGTACGGCCTGTGCCGCCACCGGAAGCTACTGAGAAATACTTACGACCAGCTTCGGTACGCTCTTTCTTATATGTACCTGCTACCGGATGCTGGAAACGTGTCGGGTTCGTGGAGTTACCTGTGATGGAAACATCAGCATCTTCATGCCACATGATAGCAACGCCTTCACGGACATCATCTGCGCCATAGCAGTTAACAGCAGCTCTCGGGCCATCGGAGTAAGCTGTCTTGCTGACGATTGTCAGAGCGTGATCTTCCTTGACATCTGCTGACAGATAGTCATACTTGGTCTGAACATAGGTGAAACCATTGATACGGCTGATGATCATAGCTGCATCTTTGCCAAGTCCGTTAAGGATGACGCGGAGCGGTTTCGTACGAACCTTGTTAGCGTTCAGAGCAATCTTGATAGCGCCTTCAGCGGCTGCGAAAGACTCATGGCCGGCAAGGAATGCGAAGCACTCTGTGCCTTCATCCAGAAGCATAGCGCCAAGGTTGCCATGTCCGATACCTACCTGACGCTGATCAGCGACAGAACCCGGGATACAGAAAGCCTGAAGACCTACGCCGATCCATTTAGCAGCTTCGGCTGCTGTCGTAACGCCTTCCTTCATAGCGATGGCTGCGCCTAATTCATAAGCCCACTTTACATTCTCGAAGCAGATGGGCTGTGTGCCTTCAACGATACTGTATGCGTCTACACCTTTTCCGTTTGTGTAAGCCTTTACTTCTTCAAAATCCTTGAAACCATACTTGTCGAGGACGGGCTGCAGCTGCGGCATACGTCCTTCATAATTCTCAAACAAAGCCATGTGCTGCGCCTCCTTTACTCTTTACGCGGGTCAATCCACTTGACCGCTCCATCTTCTGCCTTGAAACGACCATATGTGCCCAGGTTCTTGTCATAAGCTTCCTGTGCGGAAAGGCCTTTCTTGATGTCGTCCATCATCTTGCCAAGGCTCAGGAACTGATAACCGCAGACCTGATCGTCCTTGTCGAGAGCCATCTTTACGCAATAGCCTTCTGTCATTTCCAGATAGCGCACACCCTTAGCACGTGTACCATACATAGTACCTACCATGGAGCGCAGACCCTTGCCGAGATCTTCCAGACCAGCGCCGACGCGCAGACCGTTCTCAGAGAATGCGGACTGTGTACGGCCGTATACGATCTGCAGGAACAGCTCACGCATAGCGGTGTTGATAGCATCACATACAAGGTCAGTATTCAGAGCTTCGAGCAGAGTCTTGCCGGGCAGGATCTCGCTGGCCATAGCAGCTGAATGTGTCATACCGGAACATCCGATGGTCTCTACCAACGCTTCTTCGATGATGCCGTCCTTTACATTAAGGCTCAGCTTGCAGCCGCCCTGCTGCGGTGCACACCAACCGATACCGTGGGTATAACCGGAAATGTCCTTGATCTCCTTTGCCTGAATCCATTTTCCTTCTTCAGGGATCGGAGCGGGGCCATGATTCGGTCCTTTAGCG
Source organism: Lachnospiraceae bacterium (assembly GCA_017514845.1). Classification (GTDB taxonomy): domain Bacteria; phylum Bacillota; class Clostridia; order Lachnospirales; family Lachnospiraceae; genus Chordicoccus. The sequence goes on along the minus strand of JAFWIM010000219.1, from coordinate 2,236 downwards.
ACACAAACCATTTCTTCAACTTCCTTTGTGTATTGCATGTGTCAAAGTCCCTCCTTTTCACATAATATTTGGTGAAATATCATAAATAATATATCATGTAAGCATCTAAACCGCAACTATTTTTATAAACAAAACCGCACATTAAGCCCGTTTTTTCGACATTCTTTACAAAAAAACCGAGTGGTCTTTGATGTTAAAAATACAGGTCAACGTCTTCGCAAAAAATGCGTTTTCTGCCTGAAAAGAGATCCACATCCCTCTCCGCTTCACCGGCCGGGACACGATGCGGCTCAGGTAAGAAAGCTTCACAGCATACCCTTTACCACACAAGCATAAGTACCGCCCTTAAAATGAAAGCGACGATCCAGGCGATCACACACTGCCAGATGACGACGCTGCAAGCCCACGAAGCGCCCAGCTCGCGTTTAATGGAAGCGACAGCTGCCACACACGGCGTGTACAGCAGACTGAATACGAGCAGTGTCGCAGCCGTAATTGGCTCAATCACAGAGCTGATCCCTCCGCCGAACAGGATCTGGATCGTGGACACGACGCTCTCCTTGGCCATAAATCCGCTGATAAGTGAAGTACAGATGCGCCAGTCTCCCAGACCGATCGGCCGCATGAGCGGCGCCACAAATCCGGCAATCGTTGCCAGTATGCTGTTCTGAGAATCTGTCACCAGATTGAATGTAAAATCAAAGCTCTGCAGGAACCACACGACAATGGTCGCGATCATGATGATCGAGAACGCTCTCTGCAGAAAGTCCTTGGCTTTTTCCCAGAGGAGCTGGGCGACATTTCTGGCACCGGGCATCCTGTAATCCGGCAGCTCCATGACGAACGGCGCCGCCTCTCCCCGGAACATGGTCCCCCGGTAAAGATAAGCGATCACGATTGCCGTCACGATGCCGAGAAGATACAGACCGGTCATGATGAGCCAGCTGTATTTCGGGAAGAAAGCTGCGATAAAGAAGGAATAGATCGGGACCTTGGCGGTGCAGCTCATGAACGGTGTCAGCAGGATCGTCATCTTCCTGTCCCGCTCACTCGGCAGAGTCCGCGTAGCCATGACGGCTGGGACCGTGCAGCCAAAACCGATCAGCATAGGGACAATACTTCGTCCGCTGAGACCGATCCTCCGGAGCAGCTTATCCATGAAGAACGCGACGCGGGCGATATAGCCGCTGTCCTCCAGCATGGAAAGGAAGAAGAACAAGGTGACGATGATCGGAAGGAAGCTGAGAACGCTGCCGACGCCCGCAAATATACCGTCGATGATCAGTCCATGAATCACCTCGTTGACCCCCACAGCCGTCATGGCTTCATCGGCGAGGCCGCTGAGCACATCAATGCCCGCTTCAAGCATCCCCTGAAGCCACGCTCCGATGACGCTGAAGGTCAGCCAGAAGACAAGCCCCATGATGCCGATGAAGAAGGGGATCGCAGTGTATTTGCCGGTCAGATACCGATCGATTTTCTCGCTGCGCAGCCTTTCCCGGCTCTCCCTCGGCTTCGTGACTGTCTCGTCACATACTTTCTGGATAAAAGAGTACCGCATATCCGCGATGGCGGCGCTTCTGTCGAGTCCGCGCTCATTTTCCATCTGCCTGATAATGTGCTCCATGGTCTCTGTCTCATTCTGATCAAGTCCCAGCTGAGATATGACCAGTGAATCGCCCTCGATCACTTTGCTGGCTGCAAATCTGACCGGAACGCCCGCCCGCTTCGCATGATCCTCAATGAGGTGGGCGATGGCGTGAAGACATCTGTGGACTGCGCCGCCGTGATCGCTCTCATCGCAGAAATCCTGGCGCTGCGGTTTTTCCTGGTAGTGGGCGATGTGGATCGCATGGTCAACGAGCTCGGCGACGCCCGAGTTCTTCGACGCGGAGATCGGCAGGACGGGCACGCCGAGAAGCTCCTCCATCGCGTTCACATCAATGGAGCCGCCGTTGCCCACGACTTCGTCCATCATATTCAGGGCAACGACCATGGGGATACCCATCTCGAGAAGCTGCATGGTGAGATAGAGGTTGCGTCCGACATTTGTAGCATCCACGATGTTGATGATAGCTTTCGGCTTCTCGTCGAGGACGAAATTTCTGGACACGATCTCCTCGCTGCTGTACGGGGACATCGAATAGATACCCGGGAGGTCCGTGACCAGTGTATCTTTATGATTCTGGATCGGTCCGTCCTTCCTGTCCACAGTCACGCCCGGGAAGTTCCCGAC
>JAFWIM010000218.1 GCA_017514845.1 Lachnospiraceae bacterium | reverse complement strand
GTATGATATCCAATATACAAAGGCAGCAGAGAAATTTTTCAGGAAGCATGAGGACATCAGAACCGAGTACGAGAGCTCGATAAAGGAGCTTATGGTTGGAGAGTTCCCGGAGAAAGTTGATGTTAAGCGAATTAAAGGGAAACACAGCAATTATTATCGGATCAGGCTAGGCGGTTACCGTGTGGTGTATACTATAATCAATGGAACAATAGTTGTAGTCAGTACGCTTATGGCCGGTTCCCGAGGTGATGTCTACAAAAAAATGAGCGGACTGAAATAATCAGAATTACAGGAGATCAAAATGAAAGAGTTTTATATTGACAGTGACGGAACCCGTCTCCACGCAAAGCTTGACTGTCCGGAAGGAATGGAAAAAGGACCGCTCTGCATTCTGATCCACGGTTTCACGGGAGATATGGAGGAAGAGCATCTCATCGCAGCAAGGGACGCTATGATGGAGGCCGGAGTCGCTGTTCTCCGCACGGAAATGTACGGTCACGGTGGGAGTGATGGCGAGTTCAGGAAGCATACTCTGTACAAATGGGTGGCAAACGCCATCGATGTTGTGAATTACGCAAAGTCACTGGACTTTGTGACGGACCTGTACCTTAGCGGCCATTCTCAGGGCGGTCTTCTGACCATGCTGGTAGGAGGCATGTTCCCTGATGACATTAAGGCGATCATTCCGCTCTCGCCGGCATGGATGATTCCGGAGAATGCCAGAGAGGGAATTATTCTGGGAATGACATTTGATCCGCAGCATATTCCGGAGAGCATTGCATTTGATGAGCGGGAGTTATCCGGTGACTACATCCGTGTAGCCCAGACTATACATGTTGAGGATGAGATCGCAAGGTATGAAGGTCCTGTCCTCATCGTACACGGGGATGCGGATGAGTCTGTTCCGTTCTTCTATGCGGAGAAAGCAGAAAGACTCTATAAAAACGCAAAACTGGTGCCGATCCCCGGTGATGACCACTGCTTTAATAATCACGTGGATATGATGGCGGAGGCAATTAAGGACTTTTTGGTCAGTCTGTGAAGGAAGCGCAGACCAGAGAGTTACCGTGACGCGCTTGATCTGCTGATCAGGACGGACAGAATAAGGGCCGCCTCAAGGACGTGAGAGTAAAAATACCTGACAATAAAGAACCCCCGCAGGGCGCCGAAGATGCCTTGCGGGGGTTCTTTTCCATGGTGATATATGTGGCAAATGCAGCGCGGAAAGGAGTAGTGCACTGCATCTGTACATCAAGATGAGTTACTTGTAAATGCCTTTCATGATGTCGGCGATTTCCTGAGGATCCGTTGTTTTTTGTATCGCGCTCTGCCTCTTCTCGTCGTAGGCGGCTATACGTTTAACTCTCTCGAGCACGTCCGGGAGATATTCAGCGGGAAATTTGACAGCTCCGTTCTGATCCATATGGATTACTTCTCCGGGTGCTGCATCCATGGAGCAGAGCGAGACAGGTACGTTCACAGCCTCTACAGGCAGGTATCCGTGACCTGCCACGAGGCCTGTAAAGAGGCACTGGACGCCCAGCGGGCGCATCTCCTCGATGTCTCTTACCGGACCGTCGCCGACGACTCCAACTACCCCCAGCTGGCGGAAGGCTGTCATCATGTTCCCGCCAATCAGCGCGTTCTTGCGGCGAAGGTGCGGCGGCGCGTTCAGCTTCATGGCCAGAATGACCGGACCGGATACTTTGTCAATGGCTTTTAAGATATCGACAAATCCCAGCCGGCTAAAGTTCATCCCCGGAACACCGTACACACATGTCACGGCATATCCGCAGCGGGGACCGAAAGACGGGTAGAGGCAGCGGATACGCTCGTCGGTGAACCAGTTCATACTGTGAGGTTCATAGAGTCCAAGGCAGTTTTCAGTATCGGCAGGGTAAGTCGCGACTGCGTTGGTCACTGTCGGCGTATCATATTTTTCAAGCTCGTGCATGATTGCAATGTATTCCGGATTAGGATCATTTCCCATTGATATTCTCCTTGCTGGCAGGCTATGCCCGACCGAAGTGAAGCGAAGACCGCAGGGATTCGATTTGGTATTATGTCAGATGACGCTGACCCGAATCCCGCGCCAAGTCTCGCAAGCGAGACTTGAACTCATCGGTTTACGACATTTATCGGATTTCCGTCGATGAAAGCTTTTACGTTATTGACCGTGATATCCATGATCCTCTGTCTTGCCTCCTTGGCTGCCCATGAGATATGCGGAGTAATAATGCAGTTTTTGGCTTTCAGCAGAGGATTATCTCCCATAATGGGCTCTGTAGACACGACGTCGAGACCGGCAGCGTAGACCTTGCCGCTGTTCAGCGCGTCAGCCAGATCCTGCTCGTTGACAAGACCTCCTCGGCTGTTGTTGATGATGATGACACCGTCCTTCATCTTCGCTATGCTGTCCTTGTTGATCATACCTGCATTCTCTGCAAAAAGAGGGCAGTGCAGGAAAATCACATCGGACTTTGCATAGAGCGTGTCGAGATCGACATATTCGGCAAGCGCTCTGCCTTCGTCCGAGGGATGCCCATCGACTGCGAGCACGTTCATACCCATAGCGCCGAGGATCCTTGCGGTTGTTTTGCCGATTCGGCCGAGACCGATAATGCCGGCTGTCTTTCCGAAAAGCTCGATCATCGGGAAGTCCCAGTAGCACCAGTCGATGTTGTTTTCCCACTTGCCCTCCTTGACGGTCTGATCATGATGACCGATGTGAGAGCAGATCTCGAGCAGCAGTGAGACCGCGTACTGGCCTACGATCTGGGTTCCGTATGTCGGGACATTGATGACAGGGATGCTCTTTTCCGCGGCATACTTGAAGTCCACGACATTGTAGCCGGTCGCAAGCACTGCGACAGCCTTCATGTTCGGGCAGCTGTCGATGGTCGCCGCGCTGATGGGTGTCTTGTTGGTGATTACGATATCCGCATCGCCGATCTTCTCAGCGATGACGGGGGATTCCTCGTAGGAAATTCTGTCATATACGGTCAGCTCACCGAGGGCGGCAAGCCCATCCCAGCTGAGGTCGCCGGGATTTTCAGTGTATCCGTCGAGCACTACGATTTTCATAACATATCCTTTCCGCGGTCTTATGCCGCCGCTTTTCATAGCCAGATAATAAGATGCCTCGCCCGGTCCAGACTCCGCTTACCCGATGAAGGGACGGAATTCATATCGACACCGGCAGTTCGGCAGGGTGCAGGGATGCATATGCGTGGATTTGCGCTTTCGTCACTAAGCGAACATATGCATCCCTGCAAGTCTCAATTAAAGTTTGCTTACGATTTCAGCCATCTTAGCTCCGTCATCTACCCAGAGTTCTCTGAGCTTCTTGAACTCATCGCCGAGGGAGAAGTCACGGACGCCAAGGTCAATGTAGTACTGGAGCTGATCCGGTTTCAGGACCTCGCATCTCGGGCGGACGCCGTACTTCAGAGCAGTTTCGATCATCTCTCTTTCAACAGCCTTCCATTCTTCTACAATATCGGCACTGTTTCTTCCGAGGCTCATACTGTAGTCGGACGGACCGAACTGGACCATGTCGACGCCTTCGATCTGGCAGATTTCTTCCAGCTGTTTCATGGAGCAGTCTTTTTCAATCATGAAAGCAAGTACTACATCGTCAAGTCTTGCAGCGTGGTCAAGCTGTGGCATATAGGTCTGTGTTCCGATAAAACGTCGGCTGGGAACACCGAAACGGCCTTTGGACCAGGGAGTGTCTGATTTCATGGCTTCCACCGTCTCACGGACTTCATCGGCTGTGTGATGGTCAGCGAAGAGGATCGCCTGGAAACCTGCAGCGACAGCCTTCTGTGCGACATACTTTCTTCCCTGGAAGTCGACTTTCATCATGCTGCCCATGTTGTGGAGCTCAGCAGCTCTGCAAATGTTTTCAAGGTCAAGCTGCGTGAAGGGAGCGTATTCGCCGACGAACTCGATATAATCGAAATTCCCGGTCGCGCCGATCGCCTCTGTGTAGAACGGCCATGTGCTCCATACTCTCGTTGATGTGCTGCATTTATTCTCTTTGAGGATCTGTCTGATCATGTTTTCCTTCATTGCGGTTATTTTCCTTTCTGTGATAAGCATAGTCTCCGTATTCATTTGATTTTATTGCGGTGCGGGGACCGGCTGGTTTCTTTGGTCTTACTGAGGTGCCGGGGCCGCTGGTTTCTCAGGTCTTACCGAGGTGCCGGGACCGCTGGTTTCTCAGGTCTTACTGAGCCGCTGTGGCAGGCTTCTTGACTGCCTTGTAGACAGAGTATCCGATTGTGAAGATCGTTGCGAAGATGCAGATCGCGGCGATTGGGGAGGAGATGATCGGCAGCCACTGTCCGTCTGTCTTCATGAGAGAGCGTCTCAGGTACAGCTCAAGCATCGGAGCGAGAATGAATCCGACGACCATAGGGGCGAGCGGGAATTCATGCTCTTTGAGAATATAGCCGATAATACCGAAGACGACCATGATGAAGATGTCTAATGTGTTGTTGTTTGCACAATAGGAACCGACGAAGCAGCATACGATGACGATCGGAAGAAGCAGCATCGAAGGGATGGAGAGCATCTTCGTAAAGATCGACAGACCGAAGTATTCCATGACAAAGAAGAGAATATTTGCAACAACGAATCCGGCGAGAATCGCGTATACAAGTTCGCCCTGTGTCTTAAAGAGCAGCGGACCGGGTGCGATATCGTTCATCTGGAAACCGGCCAGGATGATGGAGGTCGCGTTGTCGCCGGGGATACCGAGTGTAAGCAGAATGATCATTGCTCCGCCTACAGTGGCGTTGTTGGCTGTCTCGGAGGCGATGACACCGTCAATTTCGCCTTTTCCGAATGTCTCCGGATGCTTTGATGTCTTCTTGGCATAGGAATATGCCATCAGGTTGCTGATATTGCCGCCGAGACCGGGCAACACGCCGATAAGAAGACCCATCAGGGAGACCGGGACAATCATCTTAATTCTCTTGAAATAATCTCTGAAAGTGAATTTCGCGCCTTCGTTCTGATTCGTGCAGCTGAAATCAAGACTTTTCTGTGAAGCCTTATCACGGGCAGTAGCCATGATCTGGGAGACTGCGAAGAGACCGATCAGAACCGGGACCAGCGAGAAGCCGTTGGACAGCTTTGTGATCCCGAAAGTGTAGCGGTAGACGGAACTCAGGCCATCGGTACCGACACAGGCCAGGCAGACACCGAGGAGGCAGGCCATAAGACCTTTGACCATGTTCTTGCCGGCCAGAGAGGAGACGGTCGTCAGAGCAAATAGGATGATGCCGAAGTAGTCATAGGAACTCAGCTTGAGCGCGAACTGCGCGATGTAGGGACCTATGAAGGAGAGGACGATCGCTCCGAAGATGCCTCCGACGAAGGAGGAGATGATGGCAGCGCTGAGAGCTGTCTTGGATTTTCCCTGC
>JAFWIM010000217.1 GCA_017514845.1 Lachnospiraceae bacterium | reverse complement strand
TACCGGCAGCAAAGCATCCATCTTCGTGAGAAAAACATTGTATATCCGACTGAGAGATCGCAACATGCGAAGCGCGTTGCTAGCTCGCAGGGAAGGATATGCGTTTTTCGATGAAGATGATGTTTGCGCCGGATCCTGAAACTCCGCTGCAGCCCGTCTGAACTGTCACAAGCGTTCACTGAATTATCACAGATTTAATACTTTGTTAAATTGACGGGCTGTGCAATTGTGTTATTATATCTATAACACAAGAGGGCGCACACGCGCCCGGCAAGGAGGAGTGTTATGGATAACTATAATGAATATCCGAATGACAGAAATACAGAATATTATAATTATGATATGGATACGATGCAGCGAGGATACGGCGGATACGCAGCTCCGGCTCTGAGCCTGAGCTCTTATATCGCCAGAACATACGGATGGATGGCCCTGGGACTTCTGGTCACATTTGGGGTAGCCCTCGGCGCGTATCTGTCCGGTGCCGTTATCAACATATTCATGGCAGGAGGCAGGTTCGCCCTCATACTTATAACGATCGCTGAACTCGGCGTTGTCGTTTTCCTGAGCGCGCGTATTCATAAAATGAGCGTGGGTACGGCGAGAGCGCTGTTCCTGGTCTATGCCGCGCTGACCGGTCTTACATTCTCGATGTATTTCCTGATCTTTGATCTCACGATTCTGATCTACGCGTTCGCGGCGACCGGCATACTCTTCGGAGGCATGGCTGCGGCAAGCCTGATCTTCAAGATGGAGCTTGATTCGATCCGTCCGCTGCTCTTCGGAGGTCTTATCATGCTGATCATCGTGGGCGTTCTGGGAATGTTCCTGAATCTCGGCGCTTTCAATGTAATGATCTGCTATCTGGGCATCGCGATCTTTCTCGGCTACACTGCGTATGATACTGCCAAGATCAGGCAGAACTATGAGTACTACAGCCAGATGGGAGATTCCGTGATCCTCGAGAAGGCTTCAATCTTCTCGGCACTGCAGCTGTATCTTGACTTTGTCAACCTGTTCCTGTACATCCTGAGACTTCTCGGAAGCAGCAGGGGCAGCCGCAAGTAAGTAACAAAATTTATGAAAGGCCAGGCGCGGACATCTGTCCGCGCCGTTTTTTTGCGGTACAAATCCGGCAGAGCCGTAATGCCTGCCTCAAACCGCTCCTTTGGCATTCGAACGCATTTCGAAACAACTTGTTAATAATTATTAAAATATGTTAAAAAATAAAAAGAATTTTGTTAAGGGACTGTGTAGTAATCTTAACCACGTTGCTTGATAACCATCTTTTCGTGTTGTATAATGTGAGTACTCATAGGTAAAAATTCGATTATACATATTAATTAATAAGGTATACTTATGGAAGGGAGCGACGATGGGAAAGAACAGACTAAGCAGATTGCTGGGCTTGCTTCTGGCCATGGTGCTGATGGCGGTGACGGTCATATCGCCGGTCAGCGCTGCGGAAGCAGGGGCTGCGGGCAGCGAGAGTGAAGAAGAATATATCGGCAGTGCGGATGATTCCGATGCTGTGGTATATGAAGAAACGGATGCGTTCGATGGAGTTGACGTCGCTGAGAGTATTGCTGATGACTTTTATGAGTATGAGGGGGAGGAAGTCACAGACGATGCAGCGCTCGTTCTTCCGGAGGATGTAAATGAGAGCGTCTCCGACGACTCCGCGGAAGGGGAGAGCTTCCCGGATGACACGGAGAGCAGTCTTTCATCTGAAATTGAAAATACAGAGTCTGAGGATGAGACGGCAGGCGCGGAGAACACTGAGAGCACAGTCGCGGAAGAGGAACTGATCGGTGCATCTCTCCAAGAGGGTCTGTACTATATTGAATCAGCCCTGAATTCTGCATATGTTCTCGGCGTCTCAGGCGGTACGACACAGGCGGGCGGCAATATCACCCTCTGCCTGAAAAAGGGATATTATTCCCAGGCTTTCTATGTCAAGTCGGACGGCCATGGCGGTTACTATTTCCAGAACTATAATTCCGGACTTCGGGCAGCTGTCTCCGGCACGAACGTTCAGCAGGCCAAAGCGTCCACATCGGAGTATCAGCGCTGGTATGCAGTGAAGGGATCCAAGTCAGGCTATTATCAGCTGCGGATCGGCAGCTCAGCGGGTAAGGTGATGGAGGTCGCCGGAGGAGTGCTGAGTGCCGGGACAAATATCCAGGTCAACAAATCTATTGCGTCCTATCACAGGCAGCAGTGGAGACTTGTTCCGGTCACCGGAATGGTCTTGGCCGAGTCAAGGCTCGTTGATTCGAAGATCGGTACGGGCTATTATACATTTGCATTAAATGCCGCACCGGCAAATGTCGTCGAAGTCGCCGGCGCAGGCACAGCCAATAAGACGAATATCCGTCTCGGGTCCCACTCAGGCGGAAAAGGTCAGATCTTTTATGTGAAATCTCTCGGAAGCGGACTTTATTCTATTGTAAACCCGCATTCCGGCAAGGCTCTCACAGCCGCCAGCACAACGATTGCCAACGGTACGAACATCTACCAGTATGAGTATTCAGGCTCATCGTCACAGAAGTGGTATATCAAAAAGGATAAGACCACAGGCAGGTATGTGATCTCCAACAGCAAGGCCTCGCATATCGTGATGGCAACACAGAACGGCACACTTACTGTGGGCGTAAACGTTCAGAATGTGAGTTTCACAGGCAGAGAGGCGCAGTACTGGAACATCAGCAAGAGCTCGGAAGCGGCGGCTTATCGCCTTGATAACGGTGTCTATGCCATAAATTCAGTGCTCAGCAGCAGTCTTAATATGCAGATCGAGGCCTCTTCGGTCTATAAGGACGCACATGTCGAGATCGCGTCCGCAGCGACAAAGAATGCGCAGAGATTCGTCGTCACATGTGTGGACAAAGCCAACTTTGTCTATACGATCACGAATGAGAATTCCAGAAAGAATGTCGCGCTGTCCGGATCACAGATCGTCCAGTCTTCACCGTCGAATGTCAGTGAGCAGAAGTGGGTCATCAAGCATTCCGGCGGACATTATACGATCTGCAACCGCGGTAACGGCAAAAATATTGCGGTGAGCGGCGCGAGAGCGGTGAGCGGAACGAATCTTGGGGCTGTCAACCCGGGCTCATCCAATGCCCAGAAGTGGAATTTTAAGGCAGCGTCTCCGGCGGCTCCGACATCCAGGACATTCTCGCTCAGAACCGCAGGCGCTTACTCATACGCAGTGCATATCAAGACCGGCACTATGAATAACAACGGCAACGGAGTCATCTATTCGGTGCTTGTCAACGAGAACTGCCAGAAGTTCAATCTGATCGCCAACTCTGACGGAACATATTATCTTGCCAATATCAAGTCGGGCAAGGTACTTGACACCTACGGGGCTAAGACCGCCAGCGGGACCAATGTGGTCCAGTACGGCAAGAGCTCCAGGTCAACACAGAAGTGGAAGTTTGTTCCGACAGGCGACCCGGACGGAAGTTATTATATTGTTTCCTCCGGCGGCACAGTCCTCTCTGTGCAGAACGGAAGCTTTACAAATTACTCCAATGTCTGCGTGGAGACTAAGAATAATACGAAGAGACAGAAGTTCATTCTTGTACCGACATCTCCTGCCGATGGCTGGAGAACAACGACAGCCGGAAAAAGTTCCTATTATGTGAACGGCTCGGCGTCCAGGAATAAATGGGTGCGGGTCAGCGGCAAATATTATTATTTTGACGGCAACGGATATCTCGTGAAATCAACAGTTGTCGACGGCTATTATGTCGACGCGAACGGTGCCCGGGGCAGCAGGGTCTCTTCGGGAAATTCAGATTTCAAGACAACGATCAACGGCAAGAAGACGCTGACGACCTACCTGCACAACGCATTTGTCCCGGCGGGACGCACGCTCTACATCTGGGGCGGCGGCTGGGGCGGTGATACCGCAGCCACGAATGATTCGAGTAAGATAGGCTACCAGAAGACATGGCAGACTTTCTACAATAATTACGCGACATCAAGCTACGATTATACAAAGTATCGATTCAAATATTTCGCGGGTCTTGATTGTTCGGGCTTTGCAGCATGGACTCTTTATAATACAATGTATACGAAGGACGATCAGGCCTACGTGGTCTATCAGTCCACGACCGTTGCGCCGACTTATATCAAGAAGGGCTGGGCGACCAAGACAACGACATTCCGTCCCGGCGACGTTGTAAGTATGAACGGACACGTCTGGATCAGTCTCGGTACATGCAGTGATAAGACAATTCTTCTTGTGCACTCATCGCCAAAGGGCGTTCAGATCAGCGGAACGGGCGGACAGGCTACAACTCTTGCCAAGAAGTATATGAAGCTTCTTGCGCCGAACTGGCCGTATGATATCAGAACTGTCGGCAGTGGCTATACATCTAATGTCACAATCGCGCGTTGGGTAGTAAACGGAAGCGGCATTCTCAAGGATCCGGACGGACTGCAGAAAATGTCAGCTGAGCAGGTAATGAAATTCCTCTTCGGTCAGTAAAAACAATTGAATTTCGAAAGGAAGTGCATTAAATTGCGAAAAAGATTCTTAACATTTCTTCTGGCCGGTGTTATGTGCGCGTCGCTTGCAGCCTGCGGTGACAGCGCGGATACACCGAGATATGCGGTCACACTGATCCATGATCCCGCGGCCGGGAGCAGCGAGGCTATGGTACAGACGGCAGTGGAGCAGGCGGCAGCAGATGCGGGATACATTTCCAGAGTCTATGTCGCGGCGGATAATACGGAAGAAGCGCTTGAGGATGTTTTTAAGCAGGTATCTGATGACAAGATAAAGCTGGCCGTCGCATACGGGGAAGATATGGAGATCCCTGTATGGAACGCGCAGAAGAATCACAGAAAAGTCAAGTTCGCGCTTATTGACGGTATTCCGAAAAAAGCCGAAGGCGAGAGTGATGAGATAAGGGACAACACCCTGTGCGCGTTTGCCGCGTATGAGGACATGGGCTTTCTGGCAGGCTACGCTGCCGTAAAGAACGGTTCACGAAAGCTGGCCTTTATAGCCGGGGAGAAAAATGATCTGAATATTCGCTATGCCGGCGGTTTTGTCCAGGGCTGCATGACAGCTGCCTCGGAGATGAGCCTCGGCAACGATGCTGTCAAGATCACCGGTGTGTATTCAGGTTCAGATGAATTGACACCGCTTCGCATGTCCGATGCCCTTAATCTGTACGGGGACGGCGCGGAAATCATCTTTACGGTAGGTGAGAACATCGGCACAGCGGTCGGAAGGGCTGCGTCCGTGAAGAACATGCCGTTCATATCGGGAGGCGCGGATCTTCGCGCAGACAATGCGACCTGTCTATTTTCCGTCATACCGTCCTACGCGGGAATAAGCAGGGCAATCATCCGCGATTTTGAGGGTGATAAGACATTCCGCGGAGGAGAGACTGTCAGCTACGGTATTGCGGACGACAGCGTGGAGCTTGCAATTGACTATTCGGATCTCACAGCTCTGACCCAGGGAGACATTGACTCAGTGGTCGCAAGGATCAAATCCGGTGAGATCACTGTCTCGGCGGAAGAAGTGACCGCGGGCAGTGCCCAGGTCAGCCTTGAGATCATCGATCCGCCTTCAGCCTCGGCAGCCGGTAGCACCGGTGCTGCCGGAACCGATTCGGGGCTGGCAGCCGCGGCAGAGCCGCAGGATGAATCGGTCGCAGAATGATATAGTGTTAGAAAGTAAAAACTGCTTCGGGATCTATGTGCTGCGGCGCATATTCCGAAGCAGTTTTTTCATAATGCCGCACGGAGCCTCCGGCGGATCGCAGCCGCGCAACAGGGAAGATTGTTTTGCACATTTCTCTCATGACTGAAATTACGAGAATCCTGTGTTGAAGATTGAATCAATAGAACGCAGGTGGTAAAATAGTCTATATATTCAGAAAAAACATCGGAGGAGGTGTTTCTTGATGAGACAATGGACGAAAGAAGAAAGGTACCGCGTTCTGAAAGACCCAGAAGAAATACGGGCATTACATGAGAGAATTGTTAAATCTGATTACAGGCAGACGTATCATATTCAGCCGCCGACCGGTCTCTTAAATGACCCGAACGGATTCGTTTGGCATGATGGTGTGTACAATCTTTTTTATCAGTGGTGTCCGTGGGGGGCAGTTCATGGACTGAAATACTGGTATCACACCTGTTCAAGGGATCTTGTCAACTGGTACAATGTCGGCGTGTGCATAAAGCCGGATTGCGATATGGATAACAAGGGCATCTACTCCGGTTCCGCATGGCCCGGAAGAGACGCGATCCACCTTTTCTACACCGGGAACCATCGCGATGAGGACTGGAAACGCACTTCGAACACGTGCATGGTAAAGCTGTATGACGATGGCAGAAACGCGAAACTGCCGTGGCCGCTTTTCGGACCGCATCCGAACTACACGGAGCATCAGCGCGATCCAAAACTATACTATCATAAAGAGAGAAATACATACTATATCCTGCTCGGAGCCCAGACAAAGGACAAGCATGGCTGTATCATCATCTATCAGTCAGACACTCTGTCCGAAAACTGGGATTTCATCGGCGAGCTCAAGGTACCCGGCTATGAAAACTTCGGTGATATGTGGGAGTGCCCTGCAATCGAGCACATAGGCGACCAGGATGTACTGCTTCTGTGTCCGCAGCACCTCCTGCTGCCGGGACGCGGGGGAACAGTTCACCACAGCGGTTATCTGCTCGGCGTGATGGACTGGGATACCCTGACATTTAATCATGACGGCCAGTTCCACGTCCTTGACTTTGGCTTTGACTCCTATGCAGCCGGATGCGCGAACCATCTCCCGGATCCGAATAAAGCTATATGTACAGCGTGGATGGGGCTTCCGGACGCATCCTATCCGACAGATGAGGAGGAATGGTCCGGCTGCCTGACTCTGCCGAGAGAGCTCCGCATCCGCGACCGCAGACTGATTCAGCAGCCGATCGAGGAACTCAAGGAGCTCAGAGATCAGGAGATCGATATTTCAGACGGCAGAATGCCGAGAGTCTGTGAACTTTTGATCAATGTCAGACCGGGAGACGCGTCGTTCCGGCTCTTTACAAAGGCGGACGGCAGCGGAGGCATATCAATCGTCTACGATGACACGGCCAAAAAGATCACGATCGACCGCTCGGGTCTTGATAAGCGGTTCAACATAGAGCAGGGTGAGAGCCGTACGCGGCCGCTGGAGAACGGTCTCAGGCAGCTTCGGATATTTATTGATAAGAGTTCAATGGAAATATTTGTCAATGACGGGGACGCAGTGTTCACGTCACGTGTGTTCCCGAACCCATGGGAGAACGGATTCAGCATCAATGCTGACTGCGATATGAAGATATGGTCGCTGAAACCGTCTGTCATGGACGATTTCGTTATCTGGTGATGCTGCCGGGCACGGGAAGGGATGGTGTCAAACTGTCTCTTATGTGCGTGATCGCGATTTAATAGTGTGTCAGTTGAGGCGGGGGATCTGTCCGGTTACGGACAGGTGCCCCGCCTTCGATTAGTTGCATATTCGAATACCATGTGGTATAGTCTGATAATCAGCGGCAGGAGTTGCGGAACGGCCCTCTGATGTCTGCCTGGGGCTTTAAAATTTCGCCGCATCCTGCTCGAATTGCTGCAAAATATCATCACAGATCAGGAGATACAAATGAGAACTGTTGCGGGAAAAGTGCTTGCCGAAGTGGAAAAGGCATTTATTGGCAAAGAGGAAATCACAAGAGCTGTGCTTCTTGCAATGATCGCGGGAGGCCATATACTTCTCGAGGACGTGCCGGGAGTCGGCAAGACAACGCTGGCCATGGCATTTTCCAAAGCTCTGTCCATGGATTACCGTCGGATGCAGTTCACACCGGATGTCATGCCGTCCGATGTCATCGGATTTACCACGTTCAACCGTGCGACAAATGAGTTCGAGTACAGGCCGGGGCCGGTGATGAGCCATCTGTTCCTCGCCGATGAGATCAACAGAACGAGCAGCAAGACACAGAGCGCCCTGCTTGAGGCCATGGAGGAGGGTGCTGTCACGGTCGACGGGACGACGTATGTGCTGCCGAGTCCTTTCACCGTCATCGCGACACAGAATCCTGCCGGATCAGCCGGCACCCAGCTGCTCCCGGAATCCCAGCTCGACCGCTTTATGATCCGATTGTCCATCGGTTATCCAAAGCCGATGGATGAGATCGGGATTCTGAAGAGCAGGCAGACCAGAAATCCTATAGAGGACATCGCGCCGGCGGCGTCCGCAGCCCAGATCCTCGCTATGCGGGAGGCGGCATGGAACGTCTTCGTCGCGGATGAGATCCTTGCCTATATGGTACGCATAGCCCATGCGACCCGGGTCTCCGAGGCTCTGAGCCTGGGAATCAGTCCCCGCGGCACCCTGGCCCTCTCAAAGATGGCCAGAGCAAATGCATGGCTAAAAGGCAGGAAATATGTTATCCCGCAGGACGTCACCGAGGTCTGCCGGATGACCCTTGCCCATCGTCTGGTCCTCACGTCGAGAGCCCGCGTGCACGGGGTGACCGGAGAGTCTGCTCTGGCGGACATTCTGGCGGGAGTGCCCGAACCAAAGATCACAATGAAATAAGAGGAAGCGGATATGGCACAAAGAAGAGCGGAGTATATATGTATACTTCTCGCCGCGCTGCTGTTTTACGCGTTCTGTACGGATTTCATATCCCTCTTCATGCTTCTGAGTGTTCTTTTCCTGCCGGTCTTGTCTGTGGTACTGACATGCCTGTCGGGGCTTTCACTCGAGGCAGCCATAGAGAATCCGGACACGACACAGGCGGAAGTGGGGGATGAGCTCAGAGTCTACGTGAGGGTGAAGAACCCGGCAAGACTTGGGGGAGCCCGGGTCCGCATGAACCTGCTCATCAACTATGAACTCGAGGGAAAGGTCCACACGGAGAAAATGCGGTTTGTCACGGAGCGCAGCGAACAGATGACAGCCTGTCTTGTCAGCGCCCGTCACTGTGGGCAGATCACCTGTCGGATCGAGAAGCTCAAGCTGTATGATTACCTCTGGCTTTTTGCCTTGCCGGGGAAGGCTTCTCATGACCGCTGTTCCTTCACGATCATGCCCAGACTGCCCGAAATTGACCCTGTGGCCGTGCCCACTCTGAAGGAAGACTTTGAGAGCAGCATTTATGCGCAGATGAGACCGGGAAGAGACTACAGCGAGGTCTACGAGATACGCAGTTACAGAGAGGGAGATCCGATTTCCTCCATACATCACAAACTTTCGGCCAAGAGAGAGGAGCTCGTCGTGCGGGAGGGCAGTTTTCCGGTGGGAAGCCGCCTTATGCTGCTCCCGATCCTGCCCGATTGGTCAGCGTCGATCGAGGACTGCGAGGAAGTGTTGACAGCTGCTTTTTCGGTCTCCTCATTTCTCACGGAGAGTGGGCAAAGCCACGTCATCGCATGGCTCTGTGAGGATGAACCGTCAGGCCTTATGCAGACCACTGTGAGCGACGAGGCTTCCTTCTATGAGGCAGCGGCCTGCGTCATGGCAGGCGGCAGGGATCCCCACCCTCAGAGCATGGATGTGAGGATCGGCAGAGTGCAGAGACTTCTGTGCTTCGCCAGGGAACGAACAGACGCGGAACATATACTCTATGCGGTAAGACCGGATAAGGTGAGTGTGACAGTAGTCTTTACAGGTGAGAGCGAGGAAAATTCACCCGAGATACCGGGCATGGAGATCATTCCTGCGGCCGGGAGAGAACTTAAGGAAGTCCTTTCATCCCTTGTCATATAGAAAGGGATGCGGTTTATGCGGGACAGATACAGGCAGAAGAATCCACGGAAAAAGGAGAGAGAATGACAGAAGGCGGAGCTGTGAAGAGAAGAGGGCTTTTTGGGGAGAGGCGCGAGCTCTCCGCATTTGCTGTGCGCTCGATTATGACTTTTCTCGGCACTGTCGGAGCTCTGGGCTGTCTTATGAGCAGTCTCGGATTTTCGTTCCGACCGGGCGTCTTTGATATTTCCGTTGTGTGCGCGAGCGTGCTCTTCACGGACGCCATGCTGCGCACCGGTTACCATCCTTACTGCGCAGCCGCTGAGGCTGCCCTCTGCCTGCTCTTCGGTCTCATACGCGGCTCATCAACAGCGCAAGGCGCGGCGGAGGTCGCGTCACGCTATGCGCTTGTCAGATCTGAGGGAGCAGGGGCTGTCGCGAAGCTGCCGGACGGCGAGGGGGCTCAGTATGCATTTGCCTTCTTCGGAATTGTGCTGGCATGTGTGCTGACATGGCTCCTCGGGCAGAAAATCCGCAGGATCATTCCTGCCCTGCTCATCACCGGCATATTCCCTGTGGTCTCTGTCGCGATCGGTATCATACCGGGATACATGTATCTGATCATGCTCTGTCTTTTCTGGTCCATGCTGATGTTCGACGCGGATGAACTTATGGGTCCTTCGCTCTTTATCGTACCGCTTATCACCGGTATTTTTCTGATTCTGCTCGCGGCGGTGCCGCACAGCGCGCATGAGCGGATCGAATTTGCAAGACCAGTCGGTCAGGCTCCTGTCCCCGTTACAGTCGGCGGCGAGAACCATGATCCGGTCAAAGAGACGGAGAGCACGGGTGAGACTCTTCAAAATAATGACGATCCCCGGGACGCGCATCCGGACAGCGAGGGTGAGATCAGACCAAACGGATGGGCGGAGAACGGGTTCGAGATCCCCAGACAGATCGCCCGCGTCGTGATCGCGATTCTGGTCATTATGATCGTGCTCTCTCTCATACCGCTCAGCCGTCTGATCCGTCTTAGATTCAGAAAAAAGAGGACGCACAGCCGGGACAGGAATGCCTCGGCGATAGCTGAGTACAGATATATGGAGCAGCTGGCAGCTTTCGCCGGTACGGAGGAGGATCCGACCGGAGAAATCTGGCGGAGAGCGACAGATATAGGCCTGAAAGCCCGGTTCAGCGGTGAGATGATCAGTGCCGATGAGATCAGGGAGATGCATCGTCTCGCCCTTTTCTACAGGGAGATCTGCATGAAGAGGGTGGACAGGATGAAGCTCCTCATCGGCAAATACTGTCTGGCCTTGTGATGTCAAGTATGGTATATTACACCGGAATGTGATAAAATAGTTTGGTATGAGTCTGACCGGGCGGCGCGCTGCGCTCCACCACCGGGTCAATGCTCCGCGAAAATGTAAGCGTGTCAGGAAGATGCTGCCCTCCCGGGCAGCCGGACACTGCGCGCGATACCGTGGGCGATTATTGAATACTCTATGAGAAGAGGTCATCTGTGAACGCATTACAAATATCCGGCGCGATTCTTTTTATGCTTATTCTGCCGACTCTTGGCGGAATTCCGATCTGCGCGCTGATAAAAAAACGCTATACACTGTCATCGGCTTTCATGCTGGGACTGCTTTCGGAGTTCGCTTTCTGCCAGCTTATATTTGTTCCGCTGGTGCTGCTCCGTCTTTCATTTGCCTCATGTGCAAATGTCCTGCTGATTTACATCATCATCATGACCCTTCTGGGAGCATATCTATACTGGATCCATATCATGTACGGCAAAAAAATGCAGCCGGCGAAGGAACCCGCGGGATGGGATATCGCCGACATAGTGCTTTTTGCGGGGATGATCGCGCTCATCGCTTTCATTCTGTATAATACGATCGTTCTGCAGCACACCGATGATGATGACTCGAGATTTGTCGTCAACGCGGTCGACATGCTGAGGACGAACAAACTGTTCCTCACGGACCCGGCGACAGGAGCCGGACTCGACTACTGGAAGGGAGAGCTGGCTAAGGATGTCACTTCTCCGTGGGCAATTTACCCTGCCTGCATCGCCAGATGGACCGGAGTCAGGGCGGTCGCTGCTTTCCACTCGCTGATACCTGTACAGGTAGTTATTCTGGCCTCATTTGTCTACTACGCCCTTGCGGAGAGACTGTTCCCCGGGGAGAGAATGAGCAAGTCCATGTTCGTCATTTTTGTGTGGATGATCAATCTTTACGGATACTATTCTCTGTACTGCGGAGAGACGTTCCTCATGACCAGAGGATGGCAGGGAAAATCGATCGTCGCGGGTGTCGGCATCCCGGCTATGATCATGCTTTTCCTTGACGTGTATCACGACCTCTCGCAGAGATCATCCTACGTGCTGCTCATGCTGCTCAACCTGGCCATGTGCCTTCTTTCCGGCATGGGCATCATAATCGGAGCAATCATGGTCGCAAGCTTTACGCTTGTCTACTCGCTTGAAAAAAAGAGCACGCAGATCGTCATCTGGGGAATGCTGATCTGTCTGCCGAATATTCTGTACTACGCGATTTACACTATTGTTAAAGCCGCGGCGTAAAACGGCGGTCGTGGGAGAACGGTTTGCTCCCACGCCAAGTCTCGCGGGCGAGACTTAAAATCACGATAAAGAGGACACAACATGGATAAGATCATAGATCAGATGATGGTATGGGGATCCAAATATATCGGTGACGGGGCATTTTTCGGAATGGCCCTGATCTCCTGCGTGTTCCTCTACATTACTTCCCAAAAGGACAGGAAAAGAATTGTCTATCCGATCCTCACATCGATCGTTCTCGCAATGAATCCGATCAGCATCAGCATTCTGTTCTCCGACATGAGTTACTGGAGGTTCCTGTGGATGATACCGGACGGAGTTCTGATCGCCCTGTTCTTTGTAAAGATGATCAAGGTGTGCAGGGTCCGGAGAGAACTTACCGCAGCCTTTATATCATTCATGCTGATCATCATGATCTCCGGGACATATGTGTACGGGGAAGGCAAGTTCACGAGGGCGAAGACCCCTGATAAGCTTGACCGCGGCGTCAAGGCCGTGTGTGATGTCATGCTGGAGCTGGATGATCACCCGAGGGCACTCATGCGTGACAAGTACCTCTGCGAGGTCAGACAGTACAGCGGTGATATTAAGCTCTATTACGGACGCAATATACACTGGTATATTACATATCACGACTGGGAGCATGAGTACTATTATAAGATGCTGGAGTCGAGAGATCCCAACTATGATAAGCTTCTTTCGCTGTGCGAAAAGGAAAATCTGAATTTTATAGTCACCTATGCCAACCGGCCCATATCCGAGAATATACTTGAGGAGTATGGTTTCCGGGAAATCACGGAGAAAGACAACAGCATAATATATTACCGGGCTGATGAAGTGTAAGAGAGAGTTTTGAGGAGGTTTGCCATGAACGTAGCAGTAATCATTGCAGGCGGGTCCGGGACCCGGATGGGACAGGATATCCCGAAGCAGTTCATTAATGTATATGATAAGCCGGTCCTGATCTACACGCTGGAAGGTTTTCAGAAGCACCCGAAGATCGACGCAATCGAGGTCGTATGTATCGACGGTTGGCATGATATTGTCTGGGCTTACGCAAAGCAGTTCAATATTGACAAACTGAAGTGGATCGTGTCCGGAGGAAAGACAGGCCAGGAGTCTATCAGGAACGGTGTGTACAATCTTGAGGGCAAATGCAGCCCGGACGACGTCATCATCATCCACGACGGCATCAGACCGCTTGTCGACGCGACTGTCCTGTCGGATGTAATTATCAAATGCGAGCAGTATGGAAACGCTGTCACATCTCTCCCGTATAACGAGCAGATCTTTATTGTGGACGATGAGATCTCCACAGTTAAGTATATTCCGAGAGAGACACTGCGCCGCGTCTCCACGCCGCAGGCATATAAGTTCGAGAAGCTCGACTGGGCTTACCATGAAGCCTTTGAGAAGGGGATCGGTATCTATGGGTCTTCCTACACTAACACCATGATGGTGGAGCTGGGCGAGAGGCTGTATTTCGCGGCAGGATCCGATAAGAATATCAAACTGACGACAAAGGATGACCTTGAGATGTTCAAGGCCTACCTCAAAGCGGATAGAGATAACTGGCTGAAATAATTGGAAGCTGATGTCCGCGGCCAAGTGAGCCGGGATGTCAGCTTCTTTATATGTGAGGAGTAAATATGAAAATCTATGAACTGGACGCGTATAAAGAGGATATAGCATACATAGCGGGTCTTGACCTGCCGTGGGAGAAACTGAAAAATACATCCATGCTGATCTCGGGGGCGAGCGGACTGATCGGAAGCGTGCTGGTCGATACAATCATGTATCTGAACCGGACCTGCGGTCTCAACTGCCGCGTGCTTGCCCTCGGAAGAAACGAGGAGAAAGCCAGAGAGAGGTTCGGAGAGTTCCTGAATGATCCGAATTTCCGTTTCATCAGCGCGGATATCAATAAGCCCCTCGTCCGGGGCGACCTGGGATCTGTTGAGTATGTCCTGCATCTGGCAAGCAACACGCACCCTGTGGCCTACGCGACGGACCCGATCGGAACCGTCACGACAAATATCATCGGAGCCATGAACATGCTGGATTTTGCGGTGGAACACGGTGCGCGCAGAGTCGCATTTGCATCCTCCAACGAAATATACGGCGAGAATCGCGGCGACACAGAAAAGTTCGACGAGGACTACTGCGGATACATTAACTGCAACACGATGCGGGCCGGATACCCGGAGAGCAAGCGGTGCGGCGAGGCTCTCTGCCAGGCTTATATCAGACAGAAGGGGCTTGACGTGGTCATCCCGAGACTGACCCGGTCCTATGGCCCCAGTCTTCTCATGACGGACACAAAAGCCCTGTCCCAGTTCATCCGCAAGGCTATCGCGGACGAGGACATCGTGCTGAAGAGCGCGGGCACCCAGTATTATTCCTACACCTATGTGGCGGACGCGGTCTCCGGCCTTCTTACCGTCCTTCTGAAGGGGGAGTGCGGGGAAGCCTACAATATCGCGGATGATGCGTCGGATATACAGCTGAAGGATCTGGCGGCCCTGATCGCCGGCACATGCGGGCGAAAGGTCGTGTTCGAGCTTCCTGATGCGGTCGAGGCTGCGGGCTTTTCAAAGGCGACCAAGGCGAGGCTGGACAGCGCGAAGCTGCAGAAGCTCGGCTGGAAGGCGGGCTACGACATCAAGGCCGGAATAGAGCGGACTGTCCGGATGCTAAGGGCCATGGCTGCGCAATAAGCCCGGACAGGCTGTCACGAACCTCAAGTTCCGGCAGCAAACACCATCTTCATCGAAAAACGTCGGTCCTGCCCTCCGAGCTAGAAGAATGCTGCGCATTCTTCGATCTCTCAGTCGGACCGACAATGTCAGGAGATCCTATGATTGATACAGTGTTATTTGATTTAGACGGCACAATATATAATTATGACACACCGGACAAAATCGGACTGCAGGCGGCCTTTGACTACGCCAGCCCGCTGCTCGGCCTCACGCCCGGAGAACTCCGCGCGAAGATCAAGACCGCAAACGACGAGATTGTCCGGGAGCTCGGCAAGAACAACGCCTCGATCCACAACCGCCTGATTCGTTACCAGCGCGTGCTCGAGAACATGGGAAAGCCGATCCATCCGATCGCCATGGGGATGTATCACGCATACTGGGACACCTTTCTGGAACAGATGGCTCTCGAGCCCGGGGTGCTTTCGCTCATTGACTATCTTCACAGCAGGGACATTCATGTGGGTATATGCACCAACCTGACCTCGGAGATCCAGTTCCTTAAGATGGAGCGGCTCGGGATCTGGGACTATTTCGACAGCTTCACGACCAGTGAGGAGTGCGGCAGTGAGAAGCCGGATGAACACATTTTTCTGTATTCACTTGCCAAGGCGGGCAGCAGACCCGAGAACTCGATTTTCATCGGGGACAACCGTTCATTTGACGTTTTCGGCCCCGCAAAGATTGGAATGAAAGGTATCTGGTACTGTCCGGATCCTGAAATCAGGACAGTGACACCAAAGGAAATTGAGCAGTATACCTCGACACCGTCAAAGAAAATTAACCCGGGCACCGAGACTCGGCTGAACGATGGCGTGGGAATTATCAGGGACGAATTCGGGGAATACCCTGTCATCCACACCTACGAGGGTGAGTGGTGCCGGGCTCTGTTCGATCTGTAAACGAGTGTAGGGGACGGTTCAGACAGGCTGCAGCGAAGCTTCAGAATTCGGCGCAAACATCATCTTCATCGAAAAACGTATATCCTGCCCTGAGAGATCAGCAATGCATATGCATTGCTGATCTCTCGGTCGGATATACAATGTTTTTCTCACGAAGATGGATGCTTTGCTGCCGGAACCTAACATAATAACAGCCTGTATGAACCGTCCCTAATTTGCGAAAAAATTAGCACTCGACTGTTGACAGTGCTAACAACATGTGTTATAGTTCGATTAGAACAGAGAGCGGGAGACCGATTCTCTGATGAAACCAGGGGGAAGCCCTGTGAAGGGCGCCATCCGCCGGCCCGCCGCCGATTCAGCGCGCGGGACTAGTAAAGAGGAGGGCATTATGAACATTCAGAAATTTACACAGAAATCAATGGAGGCCATCCAGAGCCTCGAAAAAATCGCCTATGACTTCGGAAATCAGGAAGTCACTGAGGAGCATCTTCTCTATGCTCTGAATGAGCAGGAGGACAGCCTCATTATGAAGCTTGTCCAGAAGATGGATATAGAGCCGCAGATGTATGCAAATGCAGTCCGGGACGCACTTGACGCCTGTGTCAAGGTCAGCGGCAGCGGAAAGCCCTATATTGGTGCGGACCTCAACAAAGCCCTGATCAAGGCTGAGGATGAGGCAAAGGCCATGGGGGACGAATATGTGTCCGTCGAACACCTCTATCTGTCCGTCCTGAAATATCCGAGCAGAACAGTGAAGAAGCTGCTTTCCCGCTTCGGCATCACACGAGAGACATTCCTGAAGGCACTCAGCACTGTCAGAGGCAACCAGAGGGTCGTGAGCGACAACCCGGAAGCGACGTATGACACGCTGAACAAGTACGGATCAGATCTGGTGGAGAAAGCGCGCGAGCAGAAGTTGGACCCGGTCATCGGGCGTGACGATGAGATTCGTCAGGCCATTTTGATCCTGTCCAGAAAGAGCAAGAACAACCCGGTCCTGATCAGCGAGCCCGGTGTCGGCAAGACGGCAGCGGTCGAGGGCCTTGCCCAGAGAATCGTTGCCGGCGATGTTCCGGACAACCTGAAGGACAAGCATATCTTCGCGCTGGACATGGGCGCTCTCGTAGCAGGAGCAAAATACCGCGGAGAGTTCGAGGAGCGGCTCAAAGCCGTCCTTGAGGAAGTCAGAAAGTCCGAAGGACAGATCATTCTCTTTATCGATGAGCTGCATCTGATCGTCGGCGCTGGCAAAACAGAAGGCGCGATGGATGCCGGCAATATGCTGAAGCCTATGCTGGCCAGAGGAGAGCTCCACTGCATCGGCGCGACTACGCTGGATGAATACCGCAAGTACATTGAAAAAGATAAGGCACTCGAGCGCCGGTTCCAGCCGGTCCTGGTTGACGAGCCGTCTCTCGAGGAGACGATCTCGATCCTCCGCGGCCTGAAGGAGCGCTATGAAGTTTACCACGGTGTCAAGATCACAGACAGTGCCCTGGTCTCCGCGGCCACACTGTCCCAGAGGTACATCACGGACAGATTCCTGCCGGATAAGGCCATCGATCTGGTCGATGAGGCCTGTGCGCTGATCAAGACAGAGCTGAATTCTCTTCCGACGGAACTTGATGAGCTGCAGAGAAAGATCATGCAGATGGAGATTGAGGAAGCCGCGCTCAAGAAAGAGACGGATGCTCTCAGCCGTGAGAGACTTGCGGACCTCCAGAAGGATCTTGCCGAGCTGCGGGATACATTTAACGGGATGAAGGTCCAGTGGGAGAACGAGAAGAAGGATGTGGAAAGCCTGAAGGTCTACCGCGAGAGGATCGATGAGCTGAATTCACAGATCGAGATCGCAAAGCGCGAGTACAATCTCAACAGGGCGGCAGAGCTTCAGTACGGAGAGCTGCCCAAGGTGATAAAGGAACTCGAACAGGCGGAAGCCAGAGTGAAAGGCAAGGATATGTCCATGGTCCATGAGGAAGTCACGGACGACGAGATCGGACGGATCGTCTCCAAGTGGACAGGTATCCCTGTAGCCAAGCTGACAGAGGGTGAGAGGGAGAAAGTCCTTCACCTCGAAGACGAACTTCACAAGAGGGTCGTCGGCCAGGATGAGGCCGTCAGCCGCGTCGCAGACGCGATCCTCCGCTCCAAGGCAGGCATTAAGGATCCGAAACGACCGATCGGCTCGTTCCTGTTCCTCGGCCCGACCGGTGTCGGCAAGACCGAACTGGCGAGGACCCTTGCCGCCAACCTGTTTGATGATGAGAATAACATGGTGCGCATAGATATGAGCGAGTACATGGAGAAATTCTCTGTATCCCGCCTGATCGGAGCGCCCCCAGGATATGTCGGTTATGATGAGGGAGGTCAGTTGACAGAAGCCGTCCGCAGAAAACCTTTCTCCGTCGTTCTCTTTGACGAGGTGGAGAAGGCACATCCGGATGTCTTCAATGTGCTGCTGCAGGTCCTTGACGACGGCCATATCACGGACAGCCAGGGAAGGACCGTAGACTTCAAGAATACGATCATCATCATGACGTCGAACCTCGGATCTCAGTTCCTGCTTGACGGCATTGACGAGAGCGGGGAGATCAGCAAGTACGCGACCGACATGGTGAAGAATGAGCTGAGGATCCACTTCAGACCCGAGTTCCTGAACCGTCTCGATGAAGTGATCATGTTCAAGCCGCTCACGAAAGAAAATATCGGAGGTATCGTTGACCTGCTTCTTAAGGATCTGAACAAGCGGCTCGCTGACAGACAGCTGACGATTGATCTCACGGACGAAGCCAAACAGTACGTCATCGATCATGGCTATGATCCGGTCTACGGTGCCCGCCCGCTGAAGAGATTCCTTCAGCAGAATGTGGAGACGCTCGCTGCAAGGATCATCCTCGGATCGGAGATCCATGAGGGCTCGACCATCGTCATTGAGACCGGAGCGGACGGTGAGCTGACAGGCCGTGTGCTGAACGTTCCGAGAGCATAATTTCAACAGTCATTCAGTAGTATATAAAAAGACCGTCGCAAATGTGCGGCGGTCTTTTTCGTAGTCACGTTTCCCAGGGATATTTCGGACGCTCATCCGGATATGCATAATCGCCCCAGTGCGTCGTGAACTGATTAGTCTCCTCATTATATTCGTAATCCAGTGATTCAAGCTTATCGAGGATATAATCCTTATCAACGCATTCTGCGGCACAGAAGGCGTCGAGGCTGGGATAAAAGTCCCTCAGCTTCAGATTGACGTAGCTCAGAAGAATAATGGGGTCTCTGGGTATCATTGGTAATCTCCTTCGTGATCAGACCGGCTCTCCGTTCTCATATTTGGCCACGACCTTCTTGATGCGGTCGTTCGGATCAAGGAGCTTGGACAGTGACGCGTCGTGGTTCAGGGTGTCGATGATGAGCGCAAGGTATTTGCTCATATCACAGTTCGTGTAATACGGCTTTGAGAGCAGCTCATCGGACTGATATACGAGGTTCGTCGTGATCAGCCTGTCGAAGATTCCCTGCTTGAAGGCATCGTCAAATCTGCCGAGACCGTTGGTGAAGATACCGAATGTCGCGCAGATGAAGATACGACCGCATTTCTTTCTCTTTAAGAGCTGGGCAGTCTCCAGAACTTTGTCGCCGGAGGATATCATGTCATCGATGATGATGATATCCTTGCCCTTGACATCAGTTCCGAGGAACTCGTGCGCGATGACAGGATTGCTTCCGTTGACGATCGTCGTGTAGTCGCGGCGCTTGTAGAACATGCCCATGTTGATGCCGAGAACGTTGGCTATATAAATAGCTCGCCTCATGCCGCCCTGGTCCGGGCTGATGGACATGAGATGGTCCTTGTCGATCTTGACATCCTTCTCATAGCGAAGAATGTTCTTGATGAACTGATATGCCGGGCTCATCGACTCAAAGCCGGAGAGCGGGATGGCATTCTGAACGCGCGGGTCGTGCGCGTCGAATGTGATGATGTTCTCCACGCCGAGAGCTTCGAGCTCCTGCAGAACGTTGGCGCAGTCGAGAGATTCACGCCCGCTGCGGATCTGCTGTCTGCCTTCATAGAGGTACGGCATAATGACATTGATCCTGTGGGCTTTTCCGCCAGCGGCAGCGATGACACGCTTGAGATCCTGAAAATGATCGTCCGGGGACATGACATTATCAAAACCGCACATTTTGTAGGTGAGTGAATAATTGCATACGTCGACGAGGACATAGAGATCATCGCCGCGGACTGTTTCCTTGATTGCTCCCTTGCCTTCGCCTGAGCCAAAACGGGGAGTATCGGCGTTGATAATAAATGAGTCTCTTGAATAGCCGTTCTCACCGGAAACGTCGCCGTTGGCCACGCGGGCTTTTCTCCAGGAAACCAGATGGTCGTTGATTTTTCGTCCGATTTCCTGTGTGCTCTTTAAGGGGATGATGCCCAGACGTCCGTCCGGGGAGGCGCTCAGTACCGGTCTTGCCTGTGTGTCTGTTGAGACTGTGTTCATAAGATCCCTCCACGTAATTTTTTCTGAATCCTTATATCTGTGCCGACCAGCTTTATAAACTTATAATGGCTTAAAAGCCTTGAGTATAGCCGCTGGGAATATGCGGCCGAGAACTCTTCGGGGGTCATATTCGTCGAAATAATCGTCGAACGGTCTTTTGCGATGCGCGCGTTCAGCACATGGAAGAGCTGTGACGCTGCAAATGAACTCGTCACCTCTGTCCCCAGATCATCGATCGTGAGGAAATCACAGTCGAGGATCATCTGCGAATGGGTGCTGTTCCTGCCATCGCGCCCGAATGTCGCGTCCGCCAGGAGGTCAAAGAAATCTCTGGCGGAAAAATACAGGGAGGAGTAGGAGCGGTCCAGCATTTCCTTTGCAATACAGTGGGTAAGGAATGTTTTACCGACGCCGGTATTGCCGTAGATGTAGAGGTTGTTGTCGGGCCTGCCTGCATTTGCAACAAAATGCTTTGCCCGCACCACGGCATCTCTTGCTGTCTGCCTCTCTGTTCTGCCTGTAAGTTCATTTTGTATTGTATCAGAATACCAGTCAAATGAAAAGTTCCGGAAGTTTTCTTTTTCCAGAACATGACTGATGCTGTACTCGCTGTAGAGCAGATCTATGGCTGCTTTCTTGAAACAGGTACACCGCACCCCGTCGACAAAGCCCGTGTCGCGGCACAGAGGACAGTCATAGCGCATTTCGAGGTAGTCTGCCGGATAGCCGTGCTCTGTGAGCAGACGGTCACGCTCCGCAGAGATCTCACGCATCTCGGTCTCGTAGGACGAAAGGTCCGCGTCCGGTGAGCTGATCCGACGCCTTGCCGCCGCGATCGAGGCAGCTGCCGCCCGCGCATCGAGAGCGGCGATGCCGGGGATCTTTTCGGCAATCTCCGCCTCGCGGTCGAGGAGCTCGTGGCGGTGAGCCTCGCGGATCTCCTCGTACCTCCGCATCAGTGTATCATATTGAGAATTTCGAAGGGGCATAGTTTACTCCTGACCATCACCGGGCACCACATCCATATTGAGGAGCTGGGCTTCCAGTGACTGGTAATCATAATTTCTCTGTTCAAAATTGTAGAAGCTGCCGGAGGGGGTCCTGGATTTTTTGGACTGGCTGCTCCGGGCGGTTCCGGCTCCCTTTCCCTTTTCATGCCGCGCGTCCTGGGCTTTGATATCCTCGGACGTCTTGACGCCCGCGTTCCACCAGTTCGTCAGTATGCCGTCCGCGTATCCGAGAGTGGGTTTTGAGGTGTTCAGTATCGTCCGGGTGCAGGCTTCGGTGATCACATCCATCGGGAAGCCATAGGTCACGAGCCACTTGTCCATGATGCGGATCTCGGCGGTGATCGGATTGTGGTTGTTCACGCCGAGGGCCTTAAATATATCATAGTATTCTTTATGATACTTCCCTGTGGACTCGCGTGCCTCCGTCACTGTTTTGATGCCCGCGTCGTGCCATGCGAGAGCGACTTTTTCGATATAGCGGATACTCTTGTGGCCGCGGCTCACACAGTACTCGATCAGGTAATCGACGAGATCCGTGGAAAAGCGGAGACCATCGAGAAAGTAGAAAATCTTCTGCTGATCGGTCCTTGTCAGCGGACGCGACATATACTTCTCCGCGATGAAGAGCAGCTCCTGGACATCTTCCTTGTCCGCAAGCTCTGCCATCCGGTCCTCGGTCAGAGTGTAGGGTTTTTCCTTCCTGACCGTTTCTTCCGATCCGGGCGCGGCGCCCTCGGCCGGGGCAGTATTATCCTGCGCGGGCGAGGAGACTTTTTCCTGCATCGCTTCCTCTCTGGTTTTTACAGGGTCTGCAAATGTGATCCCCGCAATATTTCTCTTCTCATCCGTCTCCACAATGAGGAGCCCGGTCTTTTCCCAGTAACGCACAGCGCGGACGACGTCGTTCTCCGTGCAGGTCATGCGGTCCGCGATCTGAGACAGGGACACACTTTTAGCCGGGTCCTGGGAGACCCGGAGAAGATACAGATATATTTTTACGAATTCTCCGTTAGCCACCGGCATGTAGCCGTCGAGAAACGCGTTAGGTAAAATCGTGACATCCTGCGGATAGCGTGATGATATCTTAAATGTGTTCATGCTCTGCCCCATTTTCATACATAGTTGGATGATAAGTATAACACACATAAAAGAAACTGCATCCACAAAATAATCCACACAGTGCGCAAAAAAATCCACATTGCCCGTGGAAATTATGCACACATGGCAATGTGGATGTTGTGGATAAAGTGGAAAGGTCAGCGAGAAAGCAGTGAAGGTCCAATAGTTGTCACGTTTCCTGCTCCCATAGTTATCAACAGATCGCCTTCCACACAGTGTGAATAGAGATAATCACAGATATCTGAAAAATTATCAATGTAAACGACATCCGTGCCGAATTTTTTAACTTCATCGGCGACATCCTGTGAGGATACGCCGTAAATATCCTGTTCACGTGCCGGATAGATTTTAGCCAGTACAACGTGGTCTGCTGTGTGGAGAGCTTCGCCGAACTCGGTGAGCAGCGCTTTTGTTCTTGTGTAGGTGTGGGGCTGGAATACGACCCACAGATCCCTGTGCGGATACTTTTCTGCCGCGGACAGAGTAGCTCTTATCTCTGCAGGATGATGAGCGTAGTCGTCGATGATCGTGGTCCCGTTCATCTTGCCCTTGTACTCGAACCGGCGATCGGCTCCGGCGAAATCCTGAAGACCCTTCGCAATCGTGTCAGCGTCGATTCCGAGGTGGCGGGAGGCGGCGATGACGGCGAGAGCATTTGCAACATTATGCTCACCCGGGACCTGCAGAGTGAACGTTCCGAGTTTTTCGCCGCGCTCGTAGGCGACAAAGGACGCGCAGCCGAGCTCATCGTAAGTGATATCGGAAACTGTGTAGTCCGCGTCCGCCTTCAGGGAAGTCGTGATCAGGCCGCAGGAGATGCCGTCTGTGACGACATCGTATTTTTTCGTGTCCTTACTGATAACAAGAACTCCGCTCGCCGGGATCTGGGCAGCGAACTTGTGGAAGGATGCCGCGATATCGTCGAGATCCTTAAAGAAATCCAGATGGTCCTCATCCACATTCAGGATGATGCCGAGGGTCGGTATCATGGAGTGATAGCTGTTCGTATACTCGCAGGCCTCAGTGATAAAGTTCTCGGACTTGCCGACGCGGATGTTGCCGCCGATCGCGGGGAGAATTCCGCCGACAGAGATCGTCGGATCCATATCGGCGCACAGCATGACATGGGATGCCATGGATGTTGTGGTCGTCTTGCCGTGTGTGCCGGCGACAGCGACGGAAACCTTATAATTCTGCATCATTTCGCCGAGGAGCTCGGCCCTTGTCAGCATAGGAATTTCGGAACGGACAGCGGCAGCAAATTCCGGATTATCAGGATGGATCGCTGCTGTGTAGACAATGACATCGAGATCGGGAGTGATGTTTTCCTCGGCCTGCCCGATGACTACGTGCGCGCCTTTTGCTCTCAGCTGGGCCAGGAGTTCGGAGTCTGCCGAATCGGAGCCGCTGACTGTGAAACCTTTACTCAGGAGGACTTCCGCGAGACCGCTCATACTGATGCCGCCGATGCCGATGAAATGTATATTCTGGGGTCTGTCAAAATTGATCTTATACATGGTACCGCCTTTCATATTCCTTCTATATAAAGCCGTGGCGGATCTTCGCACCGTCAGGCTTATGTGCTGTTCCATAGCATTATAGGGCGGGCGGAGAAAAAAAGCAAATCCCAATTGATGCAACCTTGATTTAAGATTCGAGAAAATGCAAAAGTACCGAAAAAAACGGGCAATACAGCCTGTTATCGGATAGACTTTTAGTAAATATGTCTGTATTTGCAAAATACCTGATATGGCTTTTGGATACTTGCCTCAACAAGTTACAAAAACTTTAATAATAGTTTTCGAAACTAGATTCTTGTGATATAATTCTTATACTAAAAGTCTACATATATGGACGTGAGGTAAGCTTATGATCAGGAAAGAAATGATTGCGATGCTGCTTGCCGGCGGACAGGGAAGCCAACTGGGAATTCTCACAGATAATGTAGCAAAATCAGCCCTCAGTTTCGGCGGAAAATATCGAATTGCCGATTTTCCGCTCAGCAATCTGGTCAATTCCGGAATAGACACGATCGGTGTGCTGACACAGTACAAACCGCTTCGCCTGACCAGCCACATCGGGATAGGTATTCCGTGGGATCTTGACCGGAACTCCGGCGGAGTTGCTATATTACCTTCAAGCGGGAAGGGCGTCGATCGCGACTGGATCACCGGTACTGCCGGTCCTGTTGCGGAGTACATTGATTACATTGATCAGTACGACCCGGATTACGTTCTGATTGTTCCGGCTGACCGGGTATACAAGATGGATTATGAGGTCATGCTGGATTATCACATTGCCCTGGATTCGGATGCGACGATTGCATCGATGCGAGTGCCGGAAGGTGGCAGCGCTGCCTCGGCGACGATGCTCATAGACGCGTACGGTGTGGTGGAGAAGTTCGAACCGGATACGGAGAACCCGTGCAGCAATCTTGAATCAATGCGGACATACCTGTTCGACTGGCAGCTGCTGAAAAAGGCGCTTCTTATGTTTAAAGATCAGGAAGTGCTTGATTTTGAAAAGCACATCATACCGCAGTTCCTGAAGGACGGACGCACGGTGAGCGCATACGAGTGGAACGGGTATTACCGTGATATTCCGACAGCGGAGGATTACTGGAAGGCCAATCTTGAACTCACGGTCGAGCGGCCGGAACTCAGCTTCTACGAGAAATTCTGGACGATCTACACCAAGGGAGAGAATCTTGCTCCGGCTTATATTGCCGACAGCTGTAATGTCAGGAACGCTCTGCTTTCCGAGGGCAGTGAGGTCTACGGCAGGGTGGAGCAATCTGTGATTGGTCCGGGTACCGTTGTCAGTGAGGGTGCCGTTGTCCGGAACTCAGTGATTCAGGAAGACTGTTTTGTGGCCAGAGGCGCGGTTGTTCAGAACGCAGTGATCGCGCGAGGCTCGACAATCGGCAGCGGTGCGGTCATCGGCGCGGAAGACGGCGGCGGAATCTGTGTGATCGGCGAAGATTCGATCATTCCGGACGGAGCTGTCGTTCATAAGCAGACTGAAAAGAACGGCGGGAAAGAAGGTGATCGCCTATGAGAGCCATCGGATTAATTCTTGCCGGCGGGAACGGCAGCCGCATGAGAGAACTGCAGAACAGAAGAACTGTCGCGGCAATGCCGATCGCAGGAAGCTACAGGGCTATAGACTTTGCTCTGTCCAATATGTCGAATTCCAATATTCAGAAGGTCGGCGTGATAACTCAGTACAACGCGAGATCTCTGAATAATCATTTAAGTTCCTCCAAATGGTGGGATCTGGGAAGAAAACGCGGCGGGCTTTACCTGTTGCCTCCGGCAGTCACAGGTGAAAGCTGGTGGTATAAAGGAACGGCGGATGCACTGTATCAGAATCTGTCATTCCTCCGTAACAGTCGTGAACAGTATGTAGTAATCGCTTCAGGAGATGGTGTTTATAAGCTTGACTATAATGACGTAGTGGATTTCCATGTTCTTAAGGGAGCTGACATCACGGTCGTATGCACGGAATACGCAGAAGACGATATAACGAGGTTCGGAATTCTGAATCTGGATGAGGACTCTCGAATTGTCGGATTTGAAGAAAAACCGCTGGTGACAAAATCAAACATAATTTCTACCGGAATATATATTCTTCGAAGAAGACTTTTGATTCAGCTGCTTGAGCAGTGTCGTGCGGAAGATCGGACAGACTTTGTCAGAGATGTCCTGATCCGCTATAAGGACGTAAAGAAAATATATGGATATAAGATGAATAGATACTGGAGCAACATGGCCTCAGTTGAGTCTTATTATCGCACCAACATGGATTTCCTGAAGCCGGAGGTACGCGACTACTTCTTCCGTCAGTATCCGGTCATTTATTCAAAGAAAGATGACAATCCGCCTGCAAAGTTCAGTGAGGACTCTCGAGTTTCGAACAGTCTTATTTCCTCCGGTTGTATCATCAGTGGCACAGTAGAGGATTCCGTCATTTTCAAGAAAGTATTTGTAGGCAGGAATTGTATCATCAAGAACTCGATCATCCTCAACGATGTTTATATAGGAGACAACGCAATCATAGAGAACTGTATAGTCGAAAGCCGGAGTATGCTGCAGCCCGGGTCGAGTTACAGAGGTGAAAACGGAGTTGAGATAGTGATTGAGAAGAATAAAAGGCTCGTGACCTGAGAAGGTCAATGAGAAAGTGGAAACGGGAAAGGGGTATTTATGAACATTACAGATGTCAGGGTGCGTAAAGTCGCGAAAGAAGGCAAAATGAAAGCAGTAGTATCAATCACGATCGATGACGAGTTCGTCGTTCACGACATCAAAGTCATCGAGGGTGAGAAAGGGCTTTTCATTGCGATGCCGAGCCGCAAGGCAACAGACGGAGAGTACAGAGATATTGCTCATCCGATCAACTCTACGACAAGAACTGAAATCCAGAACATCATACTCACAAAGTATGAGGAGACGATCGTTCAGGAGGAAGCGGAGGCAGAAATCGCTTCGTATATGGACTGACAGAAAAAAGCTATTGCGAGTCAGTCTGAAATGACCCCATTGTTACTTAAATTACCCGACCTGCTTTGTGTTAACTTGAAAATCATAAATAGTATAAGAAGGATGCCGTCTCAGATGAGGCGGCATTCTTTTTGAGTGGAGACGGAGGTCATTTTTGACCTAAGCGCCCTGTATCGGCTGCCCGGGTGTACCGGATGACAAGCAGAAGGGCTGGAAGCGCAGAAATGTTAAGCAAATGTTACAGAATTTGTAAAATTCCCTTTATTTATGTTAAAGCTCATGTTATAATGCACACTTGAAAGGAGCACTATAACTATGCTTAAGAAAAGACTGATGACATTCATGCTTGCGACAGCAATGACCGTCTCTCTTGCGATGCCGGCGATGGCTGATACAGAGACAGAGCTTGCAAACGCGCGGGCAAAAAAGAGTGCGGCTGAGTCCGATCT
>JAFWIM010000216.1 GCA_017514845.1 Lachnospiraceae bacterium | reverse complement strand
CGCGATAAAAAATACGCCGGAGGGATCGGAGATCACGATTGGCAATGAGCGCGTGGATGGGAATGTCATTGTGAGTGTCTGCGATAACGGACCCGGGATAGCGGATGAGATGAAGCCGCATATATTTGAAATGTTCTACACCGGACAGAGCAAGATTGCGGACGGACGCCGGGGAATGGGGCTCGGGCTGGCCCTCTGCAAATCCATCATTGAAGCCCACAACGGTACGATCACCCTGACGGACAATCATCCGTCCGGGTGCTGCTTTGCGATATCACTGCCTGTGGCGGAGGTGCCGGTGAGCGGGTGATTCGCCCGGTACACTCTCCGCATTTTATCAGCTTCTGTGCTTAAAACGAGGTGTCACTATGAATAACCCACTGGTCCTCGTGGTCGAGGACGACCTTCCGGTCCGGAATCTGATGACCACGACGCTTAAGACTCATGCTTACAGGTATAAAACAGCTGCAAATGCCGCCGAAGCCCTCCTCATGGCCTCCTCCCACAACCCGGATGTCGTTTTTCTCGACCTCGGGCTTCCGGATATGGATGGCATTGAGGTGATTCGCCAGATTCGCAGCTGGTCCAATATGCCAATTATTGTGATCAGTGCCCGGAGCGACGACGCAGATAAGATCGAAGCTCTTGACGCGGGTGCCGACGATTATCTGACCAAGCCGTTCTCCGTGGAGGAGCTGCTCGCCCGCCTGCGCGTGACCATCCGCCGGCTCGCGCTGATGAACAGCGACAGCAACGCGGACCGCTCCGTCTATACGAACGGGAAGCTTGAGATTAACTACTCCGCAGGGTGCGCTTTTATGAACGGCGAGGAGCTTAAGCTGACTCCCATGGAGTACAAGCTTCTCTGCCTTCTGGCTAAGAATACCGGGAAGGTGCTGACCCACACATATATAACTCAGAATATCTGGGGCCGGAGCTGGGACAACGACATAGCTTCGCTGCGCGTATTCATGGTCACGCTGCGCAAGAAGCTGGAGTCCGCGCCGGGTTCCCCACGCTATATACAGACCCACATCGGCATAGGCTATCGCATGCTGAAGGTCGATTGACGGGCAAGGGGTAAAGAGGGGCTGTCACACTAGACGGTGTTACCACAACATATGGCAGACATTTGCAAGTAACGTCTGCCATATCATTATGGTGGCGCGCCTTAGTGCGACAGCCTTTTTTTTGAGTGATAATGGACGTTGACCGCTCGTCAGTCGCACATCAGTCGTGCAAGAAGGATGGCGAGCAGTCATCTTGGCTCAATGCCATGGTCGGTGACTGCTTGTGTTTGTGAAAGGCAGTCGCGATCAATGAAACTACCTTTTAACTACTGCTGGTAAAAAACTGATATAAGAAAGGACTACCGTAATCTAATATCAAAGTCAACAAAAGTGACTGCTTCTAAGCCCAAGATTTAATAAGAAGAGCCGCTGAATTTGCAAAGAACGAGTTGTCATGACTGCCCATGGGACATGAATTGAATCTCGTATGGCACTGCTTATGTTCGATATTTCACAAGATCAACTGCCTGCTTGGCCTCAACCAGTTTTTGGCAGTTGAATATTGACAGGTTGAAAAAGGAACTGCCAACTCGACTTGGATGGAGGAAATAATATATCTTTTTCACAGCCTCGAATTATACGAACAGACAGCACTTCTGCTTTGTCCTGAAGTAATCGATCAGTTGACAGAGCCTCTCCGGCGTCGATGACAGATCCCCGGCCAGGCACTCTATGCAGAGATACTCAGATGCCTCCCGCCATATGAGCTTGCGGTACAGCGCGATCTCATCACTCTTTAATTCTTTTCCGCAGCGCATGCACTTGTGTTCCATTCGTTCCCCTCTATGGAGCCTTTTTTTAATTACTCACGAAATCTGACATGGTCAGCTTCAGCTGACGCAACTCCCTGCTAATTCCCTGGACGATAAAGTCTATGTGCGAGTTTATGCATTTTCGAGACTCACCCGATACACCCTGCACCCATGAGCCGCCACTTTCTCAGAGTAACTCTCTGTCTTTACTCCAAGATCCTCATGCGTCAGACAATCATGAAAATGAAGCCCCGCCCCATTTCCGAGCGGCAGGCCCATATCCCAGAAATGCAGCTCCACATGAGCCGTGCTGTCCCCAAAGTTAAAGAAGCCGACAGCCCACTCATTGCCGGTCAACTGCTTAAGCAGGACAAATGCGTCCGGGCTCCCATAAGTAGGAAGTTTGTAACACCCCCGGCACTCCGGATCCTGATTTATGGCAATGAGCTCCGGGTTCATGAGCATATCTTTTGTCTCGTCACTCATATTGCGAATATCGCAGCCGATAATAAGCGGAGAACTCATCATCGCCCACAGCGCGAAGTGCGTCTGATACTCCGTATCCGTGCAGCCACCTATGGAAGTTTCTGGATTCAGCCCCTTGCCATGCATGCCGACTATCAGGATGTCCATATCGTTATAGCAGCCTGCGCCGATATAGCTTTGCTTCTCAAGCTGGCTAAGCGCTATGCTTTCAATCGATTTCCATGCGTCCTGGATATCTACGGTCGAGCGGAAAGTGTGCGCTCCCGTGGACCTGATCCAGCTGTGCACATCATCCCTGCCCCACTGGCACACCGCGAACACAATATCCCTGCCGCAGCTGCGAAGAGCCATGTTCATTCTCCGATACAGCCCCTCCGAGGAGATTGTCGCCGGGTGAAAGCAGTTATCATATTTCAGATAGTCGATCCCCCATTCCGCAAATTGCCGGGCATCCTCGAATTCATGCTCAAAACTGCCCGGATATCCGGCGCAGGTGTGCACTCCGCAGCAGGAATAAATACCGAGCTTCAGCCCTTTCGAATGGACATAGTCGCTGACAGCCTTCATGCCGTGTGGAAACTTGACCGGGTCAGGCTGCAAATGTCCCTCGCTGTCACGCTCCCTCGCGCTCCAACAGTCATCAATGATGATGTACTCATATCCGGCCTTATAGAGACCGGAGTCCACCATCGCGTCAGCTGTGGAGATGATCAGATCCTCCGTAACCTGATCATAAAAAGTGTTCCATGAATTCCACCCCATCGGAGGCGATGTTAAAAAAGTATTATTTCCCATTTGCTGTGACCTTCCCCTCTCCGGTTATCCGTTTCTCGTCCTCAATTTGTTCCTGCACCTTTTTTCTGTAAGCTGTAGGGCTCTGCTCATAAACTTTCTTGAATGCTCTCGAGAAATTGAGCGGATCCTCGTAACCAATCTGTTCCGCTATTACTTGTATGGGAAGATCCGTCTCTGTGAGCAGTCGTACTCCGTTCCTGAAGCGGCACTGCAGCAGATACTCCTGCGGCGACACTCCAGTGTGTTTCCTGAATATCGTTGCAAAATAGCTTCTCGTAAGTCCTATATATCTGACGATGTCCCCGACCCGTATCGTCGCGTAATTCATATCGATAAAACTGATTGCTTTCTGGACATACACTTCCGGACTGTACATTTTGCGCACAGGAGCGCGCTGGGTCTTCGCCTTGGATGTCTCCATCGCGAGCGCAAGATATTCGAGAAGGATCCCTCTGCGGCGCAGATCATTGATATAATTCATCTCCGGTTTTTCATGCATCTTATATACAAGTTCAAAAAACTCGTGCACGTCAGCGGACGTGTCAATGCAATACACTCCGTCGATGAAACCGATTTCCTCAGAAATCTTTTTCGCGTCATTCCCGCTGTAAGTCACCCAGCAGTACCGCCACGGATTCTCTTTATCAGCCGTATACTGGACTTCCTCGTTGTCCTTGAGAAGGAACATTTGCCCAAAATGCGGATGAAATTCCTTTCCGCCTGCCAGAAGGACGCCTGTTCCGGACAGGACCACGTGAAGATGATAGCAGTCACGGACCTCCGGCCCGAAGTTGATCCCGGGATCACATCTCTCCATCCCGCAGGCGACGAGGCATATGTCCCCCTCCTGATCGTGATCATATTCGAGGCATCTGTAATGTACGTTTCGCGTTACTGTGTCTTTAGCTTTCATATGATTTATCCCCGACTATCATAGGCGGAAGCCCACTGCCTTCAGGCGGCGAGCGGTTGACTTGCAGACAAAAGCTTTTAAGGCCGAAGTCAAATACACTTCGGCCTATTTCGCTCTGTTGTCAAATTATATCACATGGATGCTCGGTTTTGCAGTTCGGGCGATTTATGCTTATCTCAGCCGGTGCTGACCCGAATCCCGCATCGTGTCCCGCGAGCGAGACTTGAATGCCGACACACCTTTTTGTCGCGGAATACTTGCAAGTCACCTGACTTTACTCTGTCGCAAGAACTTCATGCATCATGTCGATTTACCTGGTTTTATTCTGTCGCCAGGACCTCATTCATCATGTCTGCCATAGCCTTGCATACATCTGCCATGCTGGACGGATTCTGCCATGCGTCTACGAGGCCTGTTGTGAAGCCGCCTTCCCATGCTGTTGTGTATCTGGAAGCCGGATGCTTGATCAGAGTGCCAGTCTCCTCGACTTCGAGGAACGGGGAGATGTCCATTCCCTCAAATGCGTTAACGAACGCATCGGAGCATCCCTTGTAAGCTGCCATGGTAACACCGAGCTCTGCCTGCTTCTTCTGTCCTTCTTCGGAGCAGAATGCGGAGATGAGGCTGTAAGCTTCGTCCGGATACTGTGTCTTGGCAGATGCTGACCAGCCGAGACCGTTGTAAAGAGATACGCGCTCGCCTTCGTCGCACTGTCCGTTGCCGTTGCCATCGTAGTACGGGATCTGTGCCCATGCATAGTTGTCAGCTTCCTCAGCTGTGTAGAATGTGTTGACCATCCAGGAGCCCTGAAGCATCATTCCGATGATACCGGACTGGAACATGAGGTCCGGATCTGTCTCAGCCATCATGCTCTGTTCAGGCATGCACGGGATCAGGTTGTCTGCCAGCCATGTCATAGCTTCGATTGTCTTGGGATCATCCATACCGGATGTCTTGTTGTCATCAGAGATCAGCTTGCCGCCGAAACCGTAGATGAGGTTGTACCAGCCGTCCTGTCCGTCATTGGTATTCATAGCTGTGCCGTAAACACCGTCAGCCTTGCCTGCCTCGGTGATCTTGGCAGCTGCTGCAGCATAGTCATCCCATGTCCATGTGTCATCCGGATATGCTACGCCATACTTGTCGAAGATTGCCTTGTTGTAGATCATAGCGATCGTGTCATGATCCTTCGGAAGCGCGAACTGATTTCCGTCAAGGTTGTAGATGTCCACGATGCCTTCATAGTAGTTGTCAAGATCGATCGCGTCGTCTGCTGCGATGTAGTCATTGAGATTGAGGAGCATATCCGCTCTCATATACTTCTGAGCTTCATTGATGTGCATCCAGAAGACGTCCGGAAGCTCGCCGCCCGAAGCGCCTGCTTCAAGAAGTGTCCAGTACTCGACCCATGAGATGACATTGATCTGGACCTTGACGCCGGACTGGGCTGACCATTCATCCGCGATCTTCTGGAGACCGTCGAGCTGGTTGTTGTCCCAGATGTCGACTACGAGAGTCTTGCCGGAGCCATCACTTGCGGAAGCGGCCGTGCTCTCTGCCGGCTGAGCCGGAGCTGCTTCCTGGCTGCTGCCGCATGCGGCGAGCGAGACCATCATACACATTGAGATAAGAAGTGCAATCAGTTTTTTCATTTTTTACCTCCCTTTCAAAGCTGCATATTAGCTTTCTGCTGTTGTAAGAATCATAGCATTGCCCTGAGGGAAGTGCGATAGTATGCCGTTCTTGTCTCATGGAAAAATGTTCTTTAGCGGATATCCCTCGCGCATCCGGGAAGG
>JAFWIM010000215.1 GCA_017514845.1 Lachnospiraceae bacterium | reverse complement strand
TTCGCTCGTCGCCTGAGTAACCCTTTCGCTGGCCGCTGAAACAAGGTTTTTCAGGCGCTCTTTTTCTTCGTCGACACCTTTCAGCTTCTCCATGACTGCCTGATAATGATCCAAATCACTTTTAGCTGCCGACATCGCGCGTCGGAGTTCCTCTCCGCGGGCTTCAATAAGGGTTTTGGCTCTGGCAAGGACGATGTCATCCGGCACGTTCTGTATGCTCTTTTTCATCTTCGAAACGAGGGCTTCCCTTGCTCTGAGAACACTCTCGTATTTTTCTTCATATACATCTTTTGCCGATTTTGATTTAGCCGCCTGAGCTTCCTGCTTCTCGCGAAGTTCCTCGGCTTCTCTGCCGACGCTCTCCACCATATCCCGTGTAACTTCGGAAAACTCAGTATTAATCGGGCACGGCGACGGGTGTTCGGTCGATCCGCATACCGGGCAGGGTCTTCCCGGCACGAGATTTCTAGCGAGCAGACCTGCCTGCGCGTCAAAGAATGCCTGTCTCAGACCGTCATATTCAAATTTCTTTGTGCGGTAGTCGGCTGACGCCTTTTCATAGGCTTTTTGGGCGGTATCGACAAGTCTCTTCTGTTTTTCAGCGTCACTGCGCAGACCGATTGCCTTCACGGCATCGTCGAGAAGCGAATCCACCGCCGCGATCTGCTCGTTCAGAAGACCCAGTCTTGCGCCGGCATCCTTTAATTCCTCGGATTCCCGCTGCCACACAGCCGTCTGTTCAATGAGCTCGTTCTGCTGCTTTGTGGCAGCCGCATACGCAGCCTCCTCCTTTCTAAGGACCTGCAGAGCAGCAGTCATCTCGTTGTCCGCTGCCTTGATCGCCTTTACATGCTGCCTGTCCTTCTCGACCCGAGTCTTGACTTTGATAGCGTTGTCCTGCTCTTCTTCAAGGACCTGCCTTGTCCTCTCAAGTTCGGCATTGGCCTTCTTAACTTTTTCCTCGAGACCGGGCATGAGCGCTTTCTGCTGCTCAAGTCTTCGCATGGTCTCCGCGAGTCTCTTTACCCCGTCTTCATATCGCGTGTAGACAGCCTGCACTTCGTAGGCTGCCGCAAGCTGCACGCCGAGGCGCTCAAGCTCTTTGATATGGGCTTCATTTGCAGCACATTCAGCAAGCTGCTTTTCCGCCTCATCCTGCTGTCGGAAGGACTTCAGAAGATTTTCTGTTCTCGTATATATATCCCGCTTTTCATCGCGCTCTTTAACGGCAGCCGCAAGCTCCGCGTCAGATCTGACCTTTTCCTTTGTCAGGTAATCTGTGAGGTCCCTTAGGACTTCGATGAGCGAATCCATATTTGCAACATTGAGGCGATCCGCCTCCATGATCCGCTTTATGAGCTCTCTCGCTTCCTCAGCTTTCTCATAGTTGTCCGGGATCACGATGTGGGATGCCTCAGTCTGGCAGACTGTGCGGATGTGCCCGAGCTCCTTTTCCTTCTCCTTCTTCCGGCGGTCCAGCTCCTCGCCGATCTGCTGGTACAGCTCAGTGCCGAAGAGTCTGCGGTAAATCTCTTTCTTATCGGCGGATTTAGCCCGAAGAAGCTCCATGAATTCGCCCTGGGCGATCATGCCGACCTGCATGAACTGCTCCTTGGAGAGACCTACGATCTCGAGCAGCTTCGCATTTGTCTCCTTGCTCGGGTACTCGGTTCCGTCCGGCATGATGAGTGAAACTTTTTCCGCCTCGGGAATCACTCCCGTTCCTTTTTTCTTTGCGCGCACATATCTCGGGTTCCGGCGCACTGTGTATACGTCCGCCCCCTCGAAGCTGCCGTCGGAAAATGTCAATTCGACATATGGTTCCGTGCCCAAAGCGGCGAACTGGCTCTGAAGCTCTGTGCCGTTTTTCACATTTCTAGATGAGCTGGCCTCGCCGTACAGTGCAAATACGATCGCGTCGAATATTGTCGTCTTCCCCGCACCCGTATCCCCGGTGATGAGAAAGAGGTTCTGATTTGGTTCAGTGAAATCTATAACAGTCCGCTGTCCGTAGGAGCCAAATGCCTGCAGCGTGAGTGTCAATGGTCTCATAGTATCCCTCCAGTGAATTCATTCTCTTCCCCGCTGCCTTCAATCGAATTGATGATGTCCCGGATGATGGCCAGTGAGTCCTCATCCATGTCCTTAAGGAATGCGCAGCAAAGTTCATAGGGATCAAGCTCCGAGTCCGCCTCAATCTTTCTCGAGTAATCCGCCCGGTTCGTGTTGACTCTGCGGATCTCGAGCAAGTTGGGAAATGCGGCTCTGAGTCTTGCCTGCATATCGAATATGTCGAATTCCACTTTGTCCGTGAGGACTGCTGTCACATAGTCGTCGCAGCCCTGCTTCAGTATCTCTTCCAGTGTATCCTCTATCACTCTTACCTCATGGAGCGGCTCAAGGGGAAGAATACTGATAAGCGGAACACTCCCCTTGCCCTGAAGCTCGACCATGACAACACCCTTTTTCTGGCCGGCCTCGCTCACGGAATAGGACATCGGAGTCCCGGAATAGCGGAAACGTTCGTTGCCGACGGTCATCGGCTTATGAATATGCCCGAGAGCGGCATAGTCGAATGGAGCAAGGACATCCGCTGAGATCTCATCGATGTTACCGACGGTCCTGATTTCTGACTCCATGCGCTCGACATCATCGGCAGTCTTTCCCACCGGCAGGTAGAACTGGTGGCTCACGAAAACATTGCGCTCGTCCGGGTCAATATTTTCCCGGGAGATCAAAGCATGCATCGCTTCGTTATAGCTGAGGTTCCTTCCCTCCTTATCAGTCCCGGTGATCAGCTTCACCATGGACGGCTTGACGAACGGGAGCAGATAAAAGTTCACCGGTCCGAACTCATCGGTCAATGTCACTTTTTCAATATATTCATCCGGCATGACCGGCGGCTTGCCGATCATGAAGAGCTTCTGTTTTGCCAGTACCCTTCTGTATGTATCCACGCGCGGCGCGCTGTCGTGATTTCCGCTGATGGTCATGACGGTGGATGTGGTTTCATTTGCAAGCTCAGCGATAAAGTCATCGAAGACCTCGACCGCCTCAGCGGAGGGGACTGCCTTGTCGTAGATATCACCCGCGATGAGGATGACATCCGGGGCCTCCTCCTTCGCATATTTTATGATCTGGTCAAAAACATACTTCTGGTCTTCCAGAAGGTCACGGTTATACAGCTTTAAACCGATATGCAGATCTGAC
This sequence comes from Lachnospiraceae bacterium, assembly GCA_017514845.1. GTDB lineage: Bacteria > Bacillota > Clostridia > Lachnospirales > Lachnospiraceae > Chordicoccus. The sequence continues at coordinate 2,651 of JAFWIM010000215.1, read as the reverse complement.
AGATGAAAGATTTTCATTCTAGTGTCCTTTCATTACAAATCGCGATCTCTGATCGCGCGAGCTGCCGTGCCTAAGCATGCGTAACAATGCTCCAGTGGAGCATTGTGCAGCTGAGGCTTAATCTTCAGCACAGGGCTTTAAACCATGTTGAAGATGGGTGCTATATGTATGGCTGCTATTTCAATAGTATACCACAGAATAGCCTTCTGTTCACATACGTATTCATGACTTAGCAGGGGCAGGGCAGGCAGGCTGTCATATACTTCGTTACCGGCAGCAAAGCATCCATCTTCGTGAGAAAAACATTGCTGGTTCGACCAAGATATCAAAGATGCGCTAATATCTTTAAGATCGCAGGGCAGAACCGGCGTTTTTCGATGAAGATGATGTTTGCTGCCGAAACAAGGAACTATGAAGCAGCTTGCCTGACCCGCAGCGCAATAAATTCGCACTGGAATAAATCAGCCCTATGATGTATGATAAAGCCCGGAAAAGCACCACAGCACACATCAAGGAAACACTTTTATGGAATTCAGTCTGATTTTATTCAACAAGTTGATCGCAATGATGCTCATGGCTGCAGTCGGCTTCACGCTTGTCAAGCTCGAGCTTCTTAAACAGGAAGACAGCCGGGTCATCTCCGTTCTGCTCGTCTATGTACTGCAGCCCTGCCTCATAGCCCGCGCGTTTCAGATCGACCTGACGCCGGAGCGCGTGCACGGTTTCGTATACGGCACAATCTTTGCAACCGTGACAATACTGCTATCAATGCTTCTTGCGAGACTTTTTATGAAGCCGATCGATTTGGACGCAGTCGACCGGTCAACGATCATTTACGCAAATGTAGGCAACCTTCTCCTGCCTCTCGTCAGCATGGCACTGGGCGATGAGATGGTCTTTTATTGCAGTTCCTTCCAGATCCCGTTCAACTTGCTGCTCTGGACACATGGTTACTCAATCATCAAGGGCGATAAGACTGTCAACATAAAAAAGCTTCTGGCAAACCCGAATCTGATTGCCCTATATATCGGAATCATCCTTCTGGTCACCAGAACGACTGTCCCATCCGTTATCGACGCGGCTGCCAAAGGCTTCAATGACATGGTAGCCGCCTCATCGATGCTGCTTGTAGGCATGGTCATCGCCGGAATAGATATAAAAACTGTATTCACATACAAAAAAGCCTACCTTATATCGTTCGGCAGGCTTCTGGCTATCCCCATTCTGTCCATGCTCATACTCTTCGCGACCGGATTTCTGACCAGGCACCCGGAGCTTCGGCCGGTCTTCATGGTCGTCATACTCGGAGCGGGCGCACCGTCAGCCAGCTCGATCGTCCAGATTGCAGTCCTTCATAATAAGGATGCCGCGAAAGCCAGTATTTACAATGTAATGACCACACTTCTGTGTGTTGTCACAATGCCTCTTATCATCTTTATATTTCAGATGCTTTTCCCTGGGTAAGAAACTCCCCTGCAATCTTATCTATATAGAAAACGCTCCGCATGGGAGCAGAACCGTCACCTGACATTCTGTTCCATGCGGAGCGTTTCTTTTCATTTTATTTCTTATCCCTGAAACTGCTCAGTATGAATCGATGGAAAGCTGCCTCGATCTCGCTCTGATTTGAGATCGGCTTGCTGTAGAGCATATTATAGCGATATATTTTCGGACTGATCCTGTAAAACTTAAGATTCGGGTGATTGATTACGCCCGATTCCGGCATAAAGTTGACGCCGATGCCACTCGCGACCATGTCCGCCGTCAGATAAAGGCCGTTCACCTCCGTAAAAGATGCCGGCATAAATCCATATTCTTCGAACACATGCATAATCGTGATGTAATTCGCGCTCTGCTTCCTGGAAATCAAAAAATTCGAATCCGAAAAATTATCAAATACATCTTTCAGCGAAATCTCTTCCTCCGGATGATCTTTGACAAAGCGGTGCTCTCTGTTGACCGCAAAGTAGAACGGTTCCTTTCTGAGAAGTTCCATCGATTTTTCCGTTTTCTCATAAGGGCTGACGGACATAAGGGCAAATGCGATCCTTCCGGCCTGAATATCCGGCTTCATGAAAATACTCTCGACCTGAGATACCTCAAAGTGCACTCCCGGATACTTCTTCTCAAATATCGGCAGGTACTCTGCCATAAAACGGCTTCCCCACACAGAAGAGCTGCAGATTGTAATGCGCTCGGCTTTTTTGAGTTCAGCAATCTCATCGTAAAGTTTATTTCGTATAGCAACGACCTCACGGCAGGCTTCCACATACTTCTCTCCTGCGGGAGTGATCGTGACCCCATGGCGCTGGCGTAGAAAAAGGGGTGTTCCGAGCTGTTTTTCCACTGTGGTCAGATAATAGCTGAGCGAGGACTGGGAGATAAAAAGTTTTTCGGCTGCCTTTGTGATGTTGCCCTCATCTGCGACGGTGATAATGTACTGGAGATGTTTTATGTCCATTGTCTGTGCCTTTCCTGTAAACATGTGGACCTAGAAATCGAATTATTCGATTGCATAAACTAGTTTATGTATTGGCTTTATTTCTCAGTTAGTGGGAAAATATAGCTAAAGGGAAGCAGAACAATTTCCCATGGTGATACAGACATCGATTTTTTCAATGCCGGCTTAAGAATGATCCTACTCTGTATTA
>JAFWIM010000214.1 GCA_017514845.1 Lachnospiraceae bacterium | reverse complement strand
TATATGAAAATCGGTTTCAGTAATGAAAAGTATCTCGAAATGCAGTCAAACATGATAAAAGAGAGGATCAGTGAATTCGGCGGCAAGCTTTATCTCGAGTTCGGCGGCAAACTCTTCGACGATTACCATGCTTCCAGAGTTCTGCCGGGCTTCCAGCCCGATTCCAAGCTTCGTATGCTGCTCCAGCTGAAAGAACAGACTGAGATCGTCATCGTTATATCCGCGACTGATATAGAAAATAATAAAGTCCGCGGCGACCTCGGCATCACATACGACACTGATGTGCTCCGCCTCATGAACGAATTCCAGAGCTGCGGTCTCTATGTCGGCTCGGTCGTCATCACACATTTTAGAGGTCAGGATGCCGCGATCCTCTTCAGAAATCATCTGGAAAAATACGGTGTGCGCGTTTATCTCCACTACCTGATCAAAGGATATCCGAACAATATTCCTCTCATTGTAAGTGACCAGGGCTATGGGAAAAACGATTATATCGAGACGACAAGACCTCTGGTCATCGTGACGGCTCCGGGTCCGGGATCCGGAAAGCTGGCCACCTGCCTCTCCCAGCTCTATCACGACCACAAACGGGGAATCAACGCCGGCTACGCGAAATTCGAGACATTCCCGATCTGGAATCTGCCTCTCAAGCATCCGGTCAATCTGGCTTACGAGGCAGCTACGGCCGATCTCAACGATGTCAACATGATCGACCCCTTCCATCTGGAAGCCTATGGTAAGACCACGGTCAATTACAACAGAGATGTGCAGGCGTTCCCGGTGCTCCAGGCGATCTTCGAGTCCATATACGGTGAGTGCACTTACAAGTCTCCCACGGATATGGGCGTCAACATGGCAGGCAACTGCATTATTGACGATGAAGTCTGCAAAGAAGCCTCCAGACAGGAGATCATACGGCGGTATTATGAGGCTCTTGCAGGCCTTGCCGACGGCACAAGGCGCGAGGAAGAGGCCGATAAAATCGAAGTCATTATGAATCAGGCTCACGTAAAGAAAGAGGACCGCATCGTTGTAGGTCACGCTCACAAACGCGCGGAGGAGACCGGCGCTGCCGCCACAGCCATTGAGCTCCCGGACGGCGCGATCGTCACCGGCAAGACCTCTGACCTGCTCGGACCGACATCTGCTGCCCTGCTCAATGCGCTCAAGGTACTTGCAGGCATTCCGCACTCTGTCAAGATTATCACACCGGAGGCCATCGCTCCTATCCAGAAGCTCAAGACGACCTATCTTGGCGGAAAGAACCCGAGGCTCCACACAGATGAGGTCCTTATCGCCCTCTCAACTTCGGCAGCTACAGATCCGAACGCGGCGTCCGCGCTCGAAGCTCTTCCGAAGCTCCGCGGCTGCCAGGCTCATTCATCTGTCATGCTCTCACAGGTCGATATCAGACTCATGAAGAGAATCGGCGTACAGATGACCTGTGAACCGGTCTACGAGAACAAGAAGATTTTCCACTAAAACACAAACGAGGAGGCTACGCCTCCTCGCAGTTCCGCATTAATATGAACGTTACCCGCTCTGCCGGGTCAGAACAGAAAAGCTCCGGTGATTTCTCACCGGAGCCTCTTTTTTTCTGATCTGAGCCGTGCTCGTCATTTCCGTGACATCACGAACAAAGCCCGCTTTGAGAATTAAAGGTTAGCCTTAAGGAATGCCTCAAGAGCTGCTGCGTTGGCTTCTTCTGCGCCGCCGGAAACCTGAACTTCGATTTCATTGCCCTGCTTTACGCCGAGGGACATGAGGTTCATGAGCTTCTTGCCGTCAGCTGACTTGCCATTTGCAAGAACCTTAACGTCGGAATCATATTTCTTGATTTCCTTGACAAGAGCGCCTGCCGGACGTGCATGGATACCAACCGGATCTGTGATAACATACTTAAAAGACTTCATTTTACAATCCTCCTAAAGTGTTTTGCCCATTTTGGGCCTGCTCACGTACAAGCTAGTAAATATTATACACCACTTTACTGGAATCGTCACTGATTTTTGGTGATTTTTTATTATAAAATCACGATTGTTATAGCAGTTCAGCCGAGCGCATTCGCAACATCCGCGACCAGATCCTCGGTGTTCTCAAGTCCGCAGGACATTCTGACAAGGTTGCCGGCTACGCCGCAGGCATCAAGCTCTTCGTCGGTCAGCTGGCGGTGTGTGCTGCTTGCCGGGTGCAGACAGCAGGATCTTGCGTCGGCTACATGGGTCTCGATCGCGAATATTCTGAGCTTCTTCATGAACTCTTCCGCCGCAGCTCTTCCGCCTTTGACACCAAAGGATACAACGCCGCAGCTTCCGTTCGGCATGTACTTCATAGCCACGTCATAGTACTTATCACCCGGAAGGGACGGATAATTCACGAATTCTGCCTTCGGGGAGGACTTGAGGAATTCAGCCAGAGCCATGGCGTTCGCGCAGTGCTGTTTCATGCGGACATGCAGGCTCTCAAGACCGAGGTTCAGATAATACGCGTTCTGCGGCGACTGGATCGATCCGAAATCACGCATGAGCTGAGCGGTCGCCTTTGTGATAAACGCGCCCTCCTTGCCGAATTTCTCCGCATATGTGATGCCGTGATAGCTGTCATCCGGAGTCGTGAGACCCGGGAACTTATCAGCGTGAGCCATCCAGTCAAATCTGCCGGAATCGACGATTGCGCCGCCGACTGCAGAACCGTGACCATCCATATACTTAGTCGTAGAATGTGTGATAATGTCGACTCCGAACTCGAACGGACGGCAGTTTACCGGTGTCGGGAATGTATTGTCAACTATGAACGGAACGCCGTGCGCGTGGGCTGCAGACGCGAACTTCTCAAAGTCAATTACGGTCAGGGCCGGGTTGGCAATGCTCTCGCCAAAGACAGCCTTTGTATTCGGTCTGAAGGCAGCTTCAAGCTCTTCCTCTGTGCAGTCCGGGGATACGAATGTAAATTCGATGCCCATCTTGCGCATTGTCACATTGAACAGGTTGAAAGTTCCGCCGTAAATGGAGGAGCTTGAGATG
>JAFWIM010000213.1 GCA_017514845.1 Lachnospiraceae bacterium | reverse complement strand
GCCCCTGTACCAGGCCGCGTATGGTGAGTCTTTTCTTTCGGAGGCACACGCTCTGGTGCGATATTTGCGCGAGCCGTTCCTGCAGTCTCCCGGCTCAATCAGTGTGACTCGCACACCGAAACGGCGAACCTCCTGGGCAAGGCACTCGCTCCACCCCTCAATGGCATGTTTGGATGCGGTGTATGCGGACTGGAACGGAATGCCGAGAAGCCCGTTGATCGACGAAAAACTGACAATGCGTCCGAACTTCCTGTCTCTCATGTGCGGAAGCACAGCCCGGACCATCCGTGCCATTCCAAGAAAATTTGTCGAAAGAACTGCCTGAAGCTCATCCGCAGAGGTCTCCTCGCAGGATCCGAATGTCAGAAATGCCGCGCAGTTGACCAACGCGTCAATGTGTCCTTCCCTTTCCACGATATGGCGGACAGCTTCATGAACCGAAGCATCATCGCGCACATCCAGCGCTACAGGCGTGCATCCCTTCGGCGCGTCAGCTCCCTGTGCAAATGACCGCGCACCCGCATACGTGCGAAACCCCTGTGCCGCAAGGTACTCCGCAGTCGCGCGTCCCAATCCGGACGAGGCGCCGGATACAAATACGACCTCTACTTTGTTTCTTCTTCTCATCCTCTCCCTCCTTCCTATTTTTCAAAAGAAGGCTGCGCCCCGCGAACACTCCGCACTTCGTGCTACGTGTTCGGACGCCCCAAGAGCTTGCCCGTGCCCTAAAGGACTAGCTTCGCGTCGCAAGCACGGCCCGCTCCGCCCTGCTAGCTACAAAAAAGAACGCCCGCAGACGTTCTTTTTCTCGTCCTCTATTTAATTGTAACTGTTTAAAAATATAAATCCCCCAACAATATTGTCAGTTTTTGACTTCATTCTTCAGGACAGCGGTACACAGAGAAAAACGCACAAGCCAGCGCTGCACAGAGGAAGGCGCACAGGACAGCACCGCACAGAGAAAGACGCACAAGCGCGCCGCGCAGCTCGCGCGATCAGAGAGCGCGATCTACTTAATCCCCGGGATGACGATCCCGCCCCGAACAGCATTCACAGCCAGCTCCGTCCGGGTGGAAAACCCGGTCTTCGAAATAAGGTTATTCACATGGTAGCGGACCGTAGACACACCGAGGAACAGGGTATCCGCAATCTCCTTGTCGGTCAGGCCTTCTGCCAGCAGGCGGAGCACGTCAAGCTCCCTCTCGGTGAACTCAATGCTTTTGGCAAGGCCGAGAGCTGTCACGGGCGGTTTGTCCGGAAAGACTCGTTCCCCTGCCATAGTCCGATCCATGATCTCGAGCAGCGGCTTTTCCTGCACTTCCTTATACCAGAAAGAATCCACACCGATCTCTCTGGCCCGCTTCAGGAACACACTGTCAGGCATCGATGTCACAATAATGATCTTCGTCCGGGGACACGCTGCCTTAATTCGCGCAGCGGCTTCCAGACCATTGGAGCCGTCACTCATGACGACATCCATAAGGACAAGATCCACCTCCATGCCCGCACAGTAGGCATACGCAACTTTGGCGGTCTCTACCGAAGCCACCAGCTCATATCGGCTGCTCGAACCCACAAAGCTTTCAAAAAGCTGTCTTGGCATCGCCTGGTCATCCACAATCAGCACCTTATATGCCATAGTATTCCTCCTTTGAAAGCTCAAGTACGACCGCGTAAGACGGATTCTTCAGAATCGTCATTCTTCCTCCCTCCCGCTCCGTCAGATCACGAAGAAGGGCCAGTCCGCCTCTTTCTTCAATTTCACCCGCCGGTTTCTTTCCGTTATTGGTCAGGACCACCCTGAGTCGGTCCTCATCATCCCCGATGTTCACATACAGTTCATTTCCGTGCGCATGCCGGAGTGTGTTGGTAAAACACTCATGAATAGCCGTTGCCAGAATATGCCTTTGCGGCTCGCAGCTCGGGATCGTCCCGGTCACGAACACAGTCACTCCCAGACGCGATGCCGTATCTATCATAAGTTCGCACTCATCGCGGGCCGCTGCCGGCAGATCCTTCATGAGAAAAGAGACATTCTGATACAAACTGCCGATCATAGCGGCCTTTTCGCTCTCCGTCCCCCCATTCAGAATAAAATGTTTGACGATGAGCAGGTTCTTTCCCATTTCGTCATGGATCCTGATTTTCGCGTTCAGCATCTCGCGCTCTGCCGTCAGATCCACAATCTCTCTGTTCACTTTGGCAAGACGTTCTCCGAGTGCCGCAAGCCCTTTCTGCATAGCCCGGAGCTCCTCCGTCTTGCGGTACTCTTCCGTGATCTCGGATGCCGTCAGCATACGGACCTCACTGTCTTCAAAAGGTATATCCTGCAAGTTGATTTTCCACACCGTCTCATCCGGAAGGACAAATACGTTCTCGTCTCCCACTGTCACGATCCTGCAGCCCGGTTGTATCTGCCCGGACAACATCTGCTGCGTGAACATATCGCCATTCACGAGTTCGTCCCCGGTCATCTGCCTGCAGAACTCCTTCATAGCCTGATTTACCAGCATGACCCGCCCTTTTGGCGCATAACACAAAACACCGTCAGGGAATCCGTCCATAGCCTCCTTGATGGACATGCCGGTAATTCTTTCATATTTATGCCGATGAATATTATAGAGCAGCATCGCCTCAAGGACCGCCATGGCAATGCAGTATAATAACGGCACAACGGTCGGAACAGAAAGCAGCATTTCTCTGATTTTTACGGCAGTCTCCGAATAAGCTGCTCCGCTTAAATACAGATCAAAACATTGCTCACATATATATGTTGACACAAGCATGGGCACCGCAAGGTACAATTCCCGCTGTCGCTTCTGGCGGACCAAAAATGCAACTACGACCACAGCTCCAAAAAACAATAGGACGGATATCACGCCTAATGCAGTTCCTATCACAGTATCATAATAAGAACCGTTTCTCAGAAAACTCATGTCTCCTCACCCCCTTCCCGGTAGAGGAGGACAATAAGCAGGTCCTGTTTGTCATTTGCAAATGTAACCTTCCCGGAAAAGCCTGCGCACTCCCACGAATGTCCGTCTTGTTCGTATACAAAATCATCCGCCTTCAGCATCATACGGACGCTCAGCTGACGCATTCCTGACCGTCCCCGCCCTTCTACGGACTGCACAGTTAAGCGTCTGCCGGTACCCTGCCCGTCATCGGACTGCACCGCCAAGCGCCTGTCGGCCCCCTGCCCATCATCGCATCGCACGATTATGGCAATATCTGATAAGAAATGAAGGTTCTTTTCTATAAAATCCTCAATCCGCTCATAGGCGTCAATGATGATTTCCGAAGGATAATCACTCTCGCCGATCCCGGCCATAGCAGTCTCAGCACCGCAAAGACGCACATATTCCAGCGACTCTCTTATGGCCGTTGTAAGCTCTGATGATGGCAATTCTCCTCCCTCGGCGAGCAGCTCCATATTGCTGCGCCGCTTGATATAAGCATTCAGAACACAGACTCTTGCGAGCTGCTTCTCATCACAATGGTCCCGATCCTTCAGCAGATCCGCGATCTGTTCAAACTGAGGCTTTACTATGCGTGAAATATTCTCATACAATCTGCTGCGGGTCTCTACTTCCTGACGCTCCTTTTTGATGCGGTTCTCTTCCATAAGGTACGCATTTCGGTTCTCCATCTGCTGCGTTGCGTCTTCAAGCTGTCTGTTAAGCTTCCTAACCGGGCCCATATCCAAAGTCCACTCAACGCTGCCTCCCGAAATAGGGTGAGATTGTATCTTTAAATCTTGGTCCTGCGGAAACGGATAGCTTGCATTTGCCGTCTTGTAGACGACCGATCCTCTGTGATCCAGTATGACAGAGGGCACATAAGCTTTCTCGTAAATATTTTCATAACCCATATTGGCAGGTATCATTCCTGCCTGAATACAGAATTCCAACGTAGCTATAAGACAGAAGGCGAACATATCGCCCATGTGCCACAGGCGTGTACCGAACAGGCGAATCCCGATTTCGAAAGGATAGAGAACAAAATAAATTACTCCTATGGCAAAAGGAATGAGCGGAATGAGCCTGGCAAGGCGACCGGCACATTTGCGTGATTTGCTCACAAAAAGGCAATAGTCAAAAGCAAAAAGGCCGTAAATATATCCGTTGACCACGTAAAACATCCAGCCGTTTTTAGCGTCTTTGTCATCAATCATGATTCCGTACGGGAAGGATTTTACCCAAAAATGAAGATCATTGGTAAGAACGCCCAATATCAGAAGGATGCCAAACAAGGCGGTAAGATAACACGCAATCGGCAGCGGCTTATCTTTCGGACGGTAGATGTTGACCGCGAGGAAGAGACACAGGGTCGGCTGGCTTATCATCGGGATATACATGGCGTACCATAAATATCTCCGCACTGTGATCCTGTCGCTGGAGATCAGATCATATCTGAGTATCTGCAGGAAAAAATGAAAAAGAAGACATGCGGCGCAGAGCATCAAAATAAGACGCAGACGATCATCCACGACTCTTCTCTGCACGGTAATTGCCCAGATAATAGTCAATACACCGAAGACCAGTGAAGAAAAGCAATAGACGAAGTCCAGGTGAACTGCAAATGGATGGATAATGCCGCAAAGAAAAAAGATTGCCAGGAACAGGGATATATATCGCTTTGACGCTCTTGTAAGAATCATAGGACATACTCCTTTCCCGGCATTTTCAGGGTGATTACGATAATTCTATTGTACCATGCAATGCGTTTATCTGACAGATGAATAGCATGCAGGTTCCTTAGTTCTGTGACATGCCGTGCGATTGTGACGAAGTCATGTGGCGGGCAGTAGCAATCAATGAAAGCAGCTTTAAGCTACTGCTGGTTCAAACCTGAAATAAGCAAGTCTTACCATCACCAGATATCAAAATCAACAAAAGTGACTGCTGCTAAGCCCAAGATTTTAATAAGAAGAGCCGCAGGATTGGCAAAGAACGAGTTGTCATGACTGCCCATGAGACATGAATTGAACCTCGTATAGCACTGCTTATGTGCGATATTTCACAAGGTTGACTGCCTACTTGGCCTCAATCAGTCTTTGGCAGTTGAATATTGACAGGTTGAAAAAGTGACTGCCACCTCACCGGGATGAGGGAAATATAGATTCTTAAGAGTATTATTGTAAACAGTAGCAGCTGTGCGGAGTTGCACGTGCCCCGATTACTCACAGCCTGCACACCATTATATATTCTTCCGCATTCTCATCTATGGTCTCGAATCCGACATGCTTATACATCCTGACCGCATAGTTTGCTTTCTGTACCGCGAGAGATACTTTTTTATATCCCTGCTCTTTAAGCAATCCAAGCATCCGGCGCATCAACGCTGTCCCGATACCCTTTCCGCGATATTCTTTATATAGTGAAATCGCAAATGAAGGCGTCTCGTCGTCTACATACCCATAATCATGCATAATCCTTGTCCATACAGCTCCCACCACACGGCCATCCGCCTCGGCCACAAGGCAATGGTCCGCAGGACCGGCACCAAAATCATCGTAATAAATCCGCAGCTCCGGACGTTCCACGATATCTCTGGGCGGAGCCTTCACGCCTTCCGGAATGAAGATTGCCTCGTAGAGGAAGTCTTTCAGCAAAGGACGCTCTTCGTCGCTCAGTTTTCGAATCATTACGTCATTATGGACTTCGACCAAATCTTCCACATCAACACATCGGAATCCATTCTTCAAGAGAAGCTGCGCAGTCACGCCGGCGCCATCCACCAGTGTTCCGGAGAAGGTGCCGTCATACCGCTGCTTAACGCCGCAGCTGGGGCTTCGCGACTGCAGCACGATCAGGTCCGGCTGTTCACGTAAGGCAATCTCAAGGCATTTCGCTGCACCGGCACGGAACTGGGCATCTACGATCCTGCCGTCCCCGGCTGTGACCACGCCCTCTTTAATCTCAGCGGGAACGCGCGGTGTCGGGAGACCGCCCATTTGCTCCGGACAGACAGTGATCACGTCATTGTCCGCCATCAGTCGGAGGACCTT
>JAFWIM010000212.1 GCA_017514845.1 Lachnospiraceae bacterium | reverse complement strand
ATTCGAATCCGCACCGATTGAAAATACAGCGCCGCGGAAAATCACATTCCGCGGCGCCTTTTTTATCCAGTATTCAGATAAACAAGTCGAACAGCATCGTTACTGCTTCGCCCTTTTATCGGGAGTTCCCGCGGAACTTCCGATGAGATTTGTTATGCCTTCTTCTTGAAAGCCTTCATCGCGATCAGTAAGCACAGGAGGCCTACGACCACATCTGCGCCGTACATAATCTTCTTCCAGGAAGCCATGCCTTCGTTCAGGTTCTCCGGATAGTAAGCGCGGCTGTTGGCAACAACGTAGAGGATATTCTTCGCTGCTGTTCTCATTGCCTGCTGAGCGCCGTTGGTATCACGGAACTGGACATCATTTGTCGCTGTCGGATAATTGACGAGCATGAGGTCTGTGCCGTTGCGGATCGCCTGGTCGGAGCTCATGTATCCGTAAACACCGAAGTAGTCAGTCTCTACGAAGCCCTCAAATCCCCACTCGTCGCGGAGGACTGTCTTGCAGAGCGAGCTGCTGCCGCCTGCCCAGCGGTTGCCGATGTAGTTGAAGGAGGACATGACTGCAAGGCAGTTTGCATCCTTAACGCACATCTCGAACGGCTTCAGATAGATTTCACGGATTGCCTGCTCATTGGACCATGTGCAGACCATGTCGCATCTGTTCTGCTCCTGATCATTCAGCGCGAAGTGCTTCATGTAAGCATAAACGCCGTTCTCCTGAGCGCCCTGGACAGCCTTTTCTGCGATGTAGCCGGAGAGAACACCGTCCTCTGAATAATATTCGAAGTTACGTCCTGCAAATGCTGTTCTGTGGTTGTTCATAGCCGGCGCGTACCAGCCGGAAACATCCATCTCGTTCGCCATCTTGCCGATGGAATCGCCGAATGCATAAGCCAGATCCTTGTTCCATGTTCCCGCAACGACAACGCCTACCGGGAAGCCGATGGAGCCGACGCCCGTGAAGTTGTTGTTGATGGAGGCCGGGCCGTCGCAGTCATTTGTACGGACCTTACCGACGGAGTCGATGGAGTTCGTCTGATAGCCGCCGAGAGAGATAACTGCATTCATATCATCAAGAGTCAGCTGATCCATGAAAGCATCCCACTGCGGATCGTCCTTCGCAAGGCCGACCATGTCTTTCAGCTTCAGGTTGTTGGAAGCGCCCGTCGTGATCGGTTCAGCATCCGGATCCTCATCCTCTGCTGTCGCTTCCGCTGTCAGATAGTTGCTGATGTTGTAGAATGTGGACTTGGCATCCTCAGGCATTTCAAAAGAAGCCGGAGCTGCTGTGGCCTTGTCGTAATTTGCAAATTTATCCTTGCGGGAGAGATATGTGATATCGCCCTCAGCATAGTCGAACTGATTCTCTGCTGTGATGACATCGCTCTCTCTCTTGTTATCGCCTGTGTACTTAACTGTGTCAGCGACTTTATATGTCTTTTTGTCGATGATGTTGTGAGCATCGGAGTTGATCGAGATGATATAGTCACCCTTCTCAAGAACATAGCCGCCGGCGTCTTTAGCGTCATAGGAAGCCATGTCTTCTACATTGAAGGACACCTGGACCGTCTCGGATGCGCCCGGCTCGAGGAGAGATGTCTTCTCAAAGCCGATGAGGTTAGCGGAAGCTTTCTCGATGCCGCCGTTGGTGTAAGGCGGATTGTAGTATACTTCTACGACATCCTTGCCCGCGACGTCACCCTTGTTGGTAACTTCGACCTCGACGGTAATCTTGCCGTTCTCTTCTTTGATATCTCCCATCTTCTGCTCGAATGTCGTGTAGGAGAGACCGTAGCCGAACGGATACTGTACGACCTCATCGTATTTGATCAGGCCTTCAGCTGCGGCTGTCTCATAGAACTTGTAGCCTACATAAATGCCTTCTACGTAATTTACAAAGCCGGGAACAGCTGTGGACTCGACGCCTGTGAAACCGACGGATGTGTAAGCGAAGTCATCCATGTTCGTGTAGTTGAAGTCACCAAAGTTGTTCCACCACGGTGTTTTCTTAAGGTCATATACATAGGTGTCGATTGTCTTTCCGGACGGATTGACCTCACCGTTTACGATCTTTCCGAGAGCCTTCATGCCAATATGACCCTGTCCTGCTGTCCAGAGAACAGACTTAATCTGCGGGTAGTCTTTGACGAAGCCGAGCTCGAATGCATTTGCTCCGTTATAGACGAGAACGACTTTCTCGAAGTTCTTGCAGACGAGATCGATCATTTCCTCTTCTCTGTTGGAGAGCTGCAGATAGTGGTCGCCCTCATCCCAGTCATTGCCTTCGTTCATGGTATCATCATAGACACCTGCCGTATAGGTTGTGCCGTCCTTGTATGAGCCGTCCATGACAGCATACATGTCTGACGGAAGGTCAGCACCCTCACCGCCGGAGCGGGAGATAACGATCATAGCCGTGTCTGAGAATGTCTTGGCATTGGCAATCAGATCTTCCGAATATGCTGAGACATTCGGCTCCGGAAGTGTCCAGTCCTGATTCCACATGCCGACGACCGGACGCTCGGGCTGATATTCTGTGTAGAAGGATGTCAGCTCTGTGTTCGTCTCAAAGCCGGCATCCGCAAGGCTTGTGAGAATGTCCGTTGTCGGGTACGCATCGTTCAGAGCACCTGAACCGGCGCCGCCGAGGATCGGTTTCGTTGATGCCCAGCCGAAAACGTTCAGCTTGGAACCGGACGCCAGCGGAAGCAGATCATCATCGTTGTTCAGAAGGACAATACCTTCCTCGCCGATCGAGACCGCAAGCTCCTGTGCCTCATCCGACGTTGCCTCAGTGATCGTACCGGATCCGCTGATAAGGTCGAGCATCGTGCTCATCGGACCTGTGCAGATCATGTTGACAACGACGGCAAGACCTGCCAGAAGGCCGATCCCGGCTACGCCGCGGATCTTGCCTGCGTGCTTCTTACTGATCATGCCTGCCAGGATCAGCAGCAATAAGCCCGCGACTAAGATCACGCCTGCCGCTACCAGGTAAGACTGGATCGAGTTGATGACGTTCATGACATCATCCATGTTAATAGATAACATACATTTTCCTCCTTTTCTTTTTCACTCCTTCATGACCGCTTACTTCCACTCCGGAATGTATTACACCGTGCCGTTAGGCCAGACACGAATCTGGCGCAAATGCCTAGAACTTCCCACACCCCATCTCAATTT
>JAFWIM010000020.1 GCA_017514845.1 Lachnospiraceae bacterium | reverse complement strand
TGTAAGCGAGAATGAGCGGCCGGCATATAAATGAGGGTCGCGAGCAGTCGGTATCTAATGAGACTTTTCCGAAAGAAATGGTAATCTGATTCTAATATGGAGGAATGCAAATGGGTCATTGCAACTGGGCCAACATGAACGAGGCCAACAAGATCTATCATGATACGGAATGGGGCATTCCTGTACACGATGACCGTCAGATGTTCGAGCACCTGACGTTGGAGTGCATGCAGTGCGGCCTCAGCTGGGATCTCATGCTGAAAAAGCGGGAGATTTTCCGCCGGTGTTTCGACAATTTCGATTATGACAAGGTTGCTTCTTATGATGATTCTGATGTTGAGCGCATTCTGAATACTGAGGGCATGATCCGCTCTCCGCGGAAGGTGCGAGCTGTGATCAATAATGCCCGGTGCTATCAGAAGGTCAGGGAGGAGTTCGGCAGTTTTTGCACGTATATCTGGGCCTTTTCTGATGGCAAAACGATATTATATGACAGCCATGATGACGGACCGATTCCTGTCAGCAACTGCCTATCAGAGAGAATTAGTAAAGACCTGAAGAAGCGCGGGTTTAAGTATGTGGGTGCGATTACGATCTATTCGCATTTGCAGGCGTGCGGGATTATCAACGATCATGATAAGGAGTGTTCGTGCTACAAGAGGATTGTGAGGAAGTATCCGATTGTGAGAATGGAGCGGGACTCCGAGGTGTGGTGATTCGGGGGCTGCCACAACCTCTGTTGTTAGCAGGTTTCTTAATTACGGATAACAGAGCTTGAAAGGATCAAATATATGGATTATGAAGTTGTACGAATCAATGAAAACTAAAATTATGTGGCATGGGACGGCATCGGTGGAGCTCGTTTCGGATTGCGGTCGTATACTTTTTGATCCCTTTGTGCCGCTCAAAGGCTCGCCGGTATCTGTGAAAATCGAGGATTTCGACGGTTTCACGGACGTTTTCGTTACACACGGTCATTTTGACCACATAGCGTCGCTGCCGGAGATCGTGAAGAGGAATCCGCAAATGCTGATCCACTGCACGAAAGCACCTTACAAGACTCTGGCGAGGAAGGGTGTTGATCGAAGGAATCTGCATTTGCTGCACTATGGTGATACTCTGACCGTGAACGGTTTTCACATATCTGTTCTTCACGGCAGGCATGCCATTCTGCCGAAGGCGACAATCAAACGCCTTGTCTATATACTGAAGCACCCTGCCAAAGGGAACATTCCTTTTATCCTGCGGGAGAATCGTGTGTGTGTTGAAAATGACGAGACGGTCTTTTATAAGATTGAGGCAAATGAAAAGACCATATGCCTCATGGGCAGCATGAATCTGAGAGACGAGATCGAATATCCTGTCAATGCTGATCTGCTGATCCTTCCCTACAATGGCTGGGAGGATAATTATCCGCCGGCTGTAAGGGTCATTGAGAGATTGAGACCGAAACGGGTCCTGCTTGATCATTATGATGACACGTTTCCGCCGCTGACCATGCTGCTGGACCTGGGGCCGATTCTTGGAAAGTATGAGGGCAGGGTGATGGCGATGCGGATTGGTGAGGTTGAGGAAGTTTGAAGAACTCTGCCGTTCCTAATTCCCGACAAACTTTGTGATCGGCGGAATTTGATGAGAGATAAGATTATGTTTATAAAAGATAAAATTTCGGATCCCACGATCCGTTCGCTGTACGAAAGAAAATCGGTGCGCGTTTTTACCGGAGCGCATATCCCCGAGGATGATGTGCGCATCATCGCGGAAGCGGCTGCGCAGGCACCGACTGCCGGCAATCAGCAGCTCTACACGATTCTGCGGATCACGGATCCGGAGAAAAAGCACAGGCTCAGCATTTCCTGTGACAATCAGCCCTTCATTGAGGAAGCTGATCTGGTCCTGGTCTTCTGTGCGGACTGCCTTCGATGGTATCGGGCTTATGAGGAGGCCGGAATTGAGCCAAGAAAACCCGGCGAGGGAGATCTGATGCTGGCGGTTTCCGATGCGCTTATTGCGGCTCAGAATGCTGTGGTAGCAGCACAGGCTCTGGGCATTGGAAGCTGCTATATCGGAGACATCATGGAAAATGCGGAAGTACAGCGGGAAATTCTCGGTCTGCCTGCTTATGTTTTCCCGGCTGCCATGCTGGTCTTCGGCTATCCGACAGAGCAGCAGAAGGAGAGACCAAAGCCCAAACGGCTGGATCTTGACTATGTGTTTCAGGAGAATGTCTACCACGAGCCTACGGGAGAGGAGTTCCGCAAGATGTTCGGAGACAGATTGGGACAAAAGACGTACGATGACTGGATGCGGGCATTCTATGATAGAAAGTATAATTCCGATTTTGCGAGGGAGATGACGAGATCGGTGAGAAAGTTTTTGGAGGATTTTCAGTAGCATAGGCCTCTGCATCTGGGCAAAATGAGTGAGGCAAATGAAGACCTGACACGTTGATACTTTGGAAGGAACAAGACAATGATATATACAAATGACCAAAAACTCTTTTGCGGCGACAACGGAATAGGCATCGTTCTGCTGCACGGCGTGACCTCCGGTTGCGCGCAGATGATTCCTCTTGGACGCATTCTGAATGACTATGGATACACCGTGCACTGTGTCAATATTGCAGGTCACGGCACATACCCGCAGGAGCTTTTAAGGACTTCCTGGGAGGATGCCATCGACAAGGCCTGGTTTGATTATGACTTCATGAAGAGTCATTTTGATAAAGTCTATATAGGTGGGTTTTCCATGGGAGGCTGTCTGGCTCTGGCTCTCGCTTCGCGGAGGGATGATGTGGATGGCGTGATTTCCATGTCTGCGCCGCTTGCAATCAATCCCTCTTCGATATTTGCAGGGGGGTATCCTGCGGAGCAGGTGTATTTGCACCGGGATCCTGCCGGAAAACAAGGAACTGCTCGCAGATATCACATCCATTACGAGGATATTGCGACGAGGGTGTTTGAGGAGTTAAAGGGTCTGCTTGCTTACCTGAATGAGGATGGAGTGCTGGAGAGCATCAGGTGTCCGGCGTTTATTGCTCAGGCTCTGGATGACGAGGTTGCGATGTCGTTCAGCGGAAAGGAGATCTTCAGAAGGGTTTCTTCCGAGAACAAGTATCTCTATGAGGCTAAGGAAGCAGGACACAAAATGCCTATGAACGAGGGGCGCTTCGGGCTGATTCAGCATCTTGCTCCGTGGCTGGATCGGATGGATGGGATTTTGGGATGACAAATTAGGGACTTGAGAAAGGCTTTTTTCTAATTGCTGTGCGTTAAAAGGGTCTGCCATTGATAGTGCGACCCGGCTATGATACTATTTACTCATACAAGTTTGCGGTCTGGCCGTCATACGAAGCATCATTGAAGACCGGTAGGATTAAAACTTTGATTTTTCAAGAAGGAGGATCTACGATGGCAGTTTACAGGTGCAGAGTATGCGGATATATTTTTGACGAAGAGAAAGAAGGAAAGAGTATCAGGGATATTGATATATGCCCGCGCTGCAAGCAGCCGGATGATATGTTTGTCCTGGTAGAAGAGAAGTCTGAGGATGATCAGCAACCGCAGTTTTTTAAGGGCTGAGTGGTGGTTCGGGGACGGTTCTTTTTGCACGAGAATTCTCACGTGAAAAGAACCGTCCCTGACTCGTTTTAGAAAGGAGAAGATCATGACCGAGATGAAAGGGCGCAACCACGAAGTTACGACGCGACACCCGCTTCTCACGGCAGAAGGCACGCTCATGGAGCCCGGGTGGTCGAGGCAGTTATTACAAATGTATGACCGAAGGGCAATCAAAGCCCCCAAGTTCCGCATCAAGGAGTGGGATTATTATCTGGTACTGAACGAGGATTTTGCGGGAGCGTTCACGCTGTCTGATGACGGCTACATTGGGTTGCAGTCTGTCTCGCTCCTGAATCTGAAGGAGGGATGGGAGCACACGGAGACCATCCTGAATGCGCTGCCCATGGGCAAATTCCATATGCCGCCGACCTCGGAGGCGGGGACGATCCGCTATAAGGACGATCGTCTGCAGATGACTTTCTTCAAAGGACCTGGAAAGCGCGGCATAGCGTGCAGGTTTGAGGATTTTTGGGAGGGGAAGACATTTGCATGCAAGATTGAACTTGTGCAGCCTCCGATGGACACGATGGTCATCGCGACCCCGTGGAAGGAGAATCGCCGTGCGTTCTACTATAACCAGAAGATCAACACGATGCGGGCTAGTGGCTGGATGAAGTTCGATGGGAAGGAGTACGTGTTCAACCCGGCGACGGATTTCGGGACGCTCGACTGGGGGCGCGGTGTCTGGACCTACGATAATCGCTGGTACTGGGGATCGGGCAACGGGATCGTGGACGGGAAGCCGTTCGGGTTCAACATCGGGTACGGGTTCGGCGACACGAGCGCGGCATCCGAGAACATGCTGTTTTATGACGGTGTCGGCCACAAGCTCGATGACGTGGAGTTCCATATTCCGGAAGACAGCTATATGAAGCCGTGGCAGTTTACGTCGAACGACGGGAGATTTGAGATGGATTTCGTTCCTGTGCTCGATCGGGCAGCCAAGATTGACGCAAAGATCATTCTGAGCGACCAGCATCAGGTCTTCGGACGGATGACCGGGAAGGCGGTGCTCGATGACGGGAGAGTGCTGGAGATCAAGGATTTGATGTGCTTTGCGGAGGATGTGCATAATAGATATTGAGCGGGGAGCCTGGACGTTTTTCATGTGAGAATTCTCACGCGAAGAACCGTTCCTGAATCGTGAGGTTGATTGATGAAACGAGTTCTTTTGAAATCGGTATTTGACGCATTCGATTATGTCCTGCAGCACTACTATCCGGCGGGGCTTAGTGAGCTGGTTGAGCGGTCTGACACATACGCCGTGATTTCCATTCAGGATACCCATACTGGGGGTTTTGGATTTACATTTGCAAAGAATGAGTTCTGCAAGGACGTGCTCACGCTGTACTTTGATGATATTACGCGCGAGGTGGAGGGTGCTGTGCTGTTTTCGGATGAGATGGCGGGGCAGATTATCGATTTTATTGAGAAGAATATTGATGTGGATACCCTGCTCGTCCACTGCTTTGCCGGTCAGTCGCGTTCGCGCGCGGTGGCTGCGTTTGCGGTAGAGATGCTGGGCGGTGACAATTCGAAATATCTGCAACAGGGCGGGGCCAATATGTATGTGTATGACACACTTTTGGTGGCCTGGATGCAGAGAGCGGTCGGGTGATGAATCGGGGGCGGTTCTTTTACGTGGGGTTATCCACGTGAGAAGAACCGTCCCCGATTTTCTTTCCATTGAAATCTCTCTTGGTCAAAGGCAGCAAAAGTGCCTCGGAAGCAGGATGTTGCTGCCTCTGCCATGGACCCGATGAAACTCACCAAGGTCAAAGGCAGCAAAAATGCCTCAGAAGCAGGATATTGCTGCCTCTGCCATGGACCCATTGAAATCTCTCTTGGTCAA
Source organism: Lachnospiraceae bacterium (assembly GCA_017514845.1). GTDB lineage: Bacteria > Bacillota > Clostridia > Lachnospirales > Lachnospiraceae > Chordicoccus. The sequence continues at coordinate 2,723 of JAFWIM010000020.1, read as the reverse complement.
AGGCAGCAAAAATGCCTCGGAAGCAGGATGTTGCTGCCTCTGCCATGGACCCGATGAAACTCACCAAGGTCAAAGGCAGCAAAAATGTCTCGGAAGCAGGATATTGCTGCCTCTGCCGTGGACCCATTGAAATCTCTCTTGGTCAAAGGCAGCAAAAATGCCTCGGAAGCCGGATATTGCTGCCTCTGCCATGGACCCATTGAAAACTCTCTTGGTCAAAGGCAGCAAAAATGCCTCGGAAGCAGGATATTGTTGCCTCTGTCTTGGACCCATTGAAAACTCTCTTGGTCAAAGGCAGCAAAAATGCCTCAGAAGCAGGATGTTGCTGCCTCTGCCGTGGACCCATTGAAATCTCTCTTGGTCAAAGGCAGCAAAAATGCCTCAGAAGCAGGATGTTGCTGCCTTCGAAAACTTCACTCGAAAAGGAGCCCTCACTCACACAAACTCTGTCCCTGTATAGTAAGTGATATCACTGAAAACTCGCTTAAATTCATTGATCTCCAGCAGAAAAATCCCATTGGAAGCATTCGGGTCATCGTTGCCGGACAGACCCTTATAGCGGTATGTGGAGCCCTTGTACTTACTGTCCCAGTGTTCGCCGTAATCGTAGCTCCAACTGCCGTGATAGACCTTAGGATTCTTTTTTATTGATTGTAGATTACTGCCGTGCGGATTCCGGAGTACGACGTAGGTCGTGCCGTCGATGACCGTGCAGTCGAGCAGAGAATATTCGTGTCCGATGAAGAGCCCAAGATTCTCCTCGTAAAAGCTCTTTGTTCCTGCCTCAGAATAGTGCGTCTCCTTCTTTTTGGAGTTGATTTTGATATACTCGTAGATGGACGCGCAGGTGGGGTGACAGTAGGCCGCCCGGCAGATCTCAAGGACCTCATCGATACTGAGAAACTTCAGCATTTTGGACTCGACTTCCTCAGTGTGAAGGATCTGCTTCAGAGTGTCTCTGGAGTAGCCGCACCAGATATGAGAAGTCTTGCTCATGTCGGGGTAATCGCTGGTCGTGCCCTCAAGGAACTTTGCGTATGCCTTTTCATACACGGCGGGCCAGCAGGCGTCGGCCTCGGCTTTATTGGAACTTGTCTTCTTGATTAGCTCTTTTGGACCACACGCGCCATAATTGCGTCCTGTCGAGGAGGAGACCAGAATCTCCTCGGACACAACGATGGACTGGACCGTCTTTTTCTTCTCCTTCCACCAGGTGATTCCTTCTTCGACCGGTTTTTCCGGGACATAGAATTCAATGCGGTGCCACGGGGTCTCCTCACGTGCGCCGTCGATATACTTGTACCTCATCTCTGTCGTATTCTTGATTCGGAACGAGTCGACGAACGCAACAGAGCACAGCGCGGAGAGAAAGTAGCAGTCGCCTATGCTTTTTTGGCAAATGTCAGTAAACCTCGCCGTCTCATTAAAGAAATACCCCTTGTCTCTCCATTCCATGCCATCCGGCTGATAGGGCGGATCGTAGGCATTTGGCTTTATGCCATCCGGCTGATAGGGCGGATCGTAGGCATTTGGCTTTATGCCGTCGGGCATACAGGGCTTATCGTCCGTGTCCTGCTCCACCGCGACCGGTGGTTTTGCCATACGCATGGATGAAAGTGCTCTGATTGGTTTGTTATTCGATTTGCTTGTTTTATTGAGAAGAAAGTCGAGGGTGCGGGTCCGCTTTTGGGCTTGCGTGAGCTCGCCAGCCTTGGCGGCAGGAGTCTTCTGGGCTTGTGTGAGTTCACCGGCCTTACTGGCAACCCCTGTGCCGTGAGCGTCTATAGGCTCCGCAGATTCGATGACATCATTATTTGAGGCCGCATCATCTACGGCGACGGGAGATATTTGGGTCTCTGATTGTGGCACATGTGCAATAGCGCCGGGACGCTTCAGGTCTCTGGTGAGCGCTTTAGTCGTTCTTTTTCTGGGGACTTTTTCCGGCTTCGCGTATTTCTCCATGAAGCCTACGAGACGCTCCTGCATCTCCTCGTCTGTGAACGTATACACAGTGCCACTGTCATCCCTGACAGCTTTTGGCGAGAAGAGCGGAGACTCATCGCTCAGATAACCTTCCCTGGTGATCCCGAAGCAGTCCGCCAGCGTTTCGAACTCGTCTTTCTGCCTGGACCAGTCGATCCGTTTTCCGACAATCAATTCCGCAACGCTGTGTGGATTGGGGCAGCCGATGACATAACCTTTTTCTTTCATTGGAAACCTCCTGTCGAATGGAAGGGGAGAACTGTATGGTGAGAAACTATCATATACTTCCATGTTACCTTAAGAAGTGGTGAGATGTAAATGGGTACTGAGAGCCATTTGTTTTATATCTCCATCTCCGTCCAAACCGGAGGCAGCAAATTCTTCAAGAAATCCAAGATCAGTTGCCTCTGAAAAAATCGCCAAAAATCAAAGGCAACAAATTCCTCAAGAAATCCAAGATCAGTTGCCTCTGAAAAAATCGCCAAAAATCAAAGGCAACTAATTCCTCAGGAAATCCAGAATTAGTTGCCTCAAAAAACATCTTAAACCCGCCCAGAATATAGGAAGCAAATTAATAAGAAATTTAATATGAATCCATTTTTGAAAAGTAGCCGGCGCATTCTCGTGTTTTTAAACGTGAGTTAGCCGGCTTGGATCTGCGATTGTTTCTTCATCCGTTGCTTATAAGGGATGTTCTATATGTTTACTCAAGGGGCATCAGCCCCTTTTTTTATTCTGCT
>JAFWIM010000019.1 GCA_017514845.1 Lachnospiraceae bacterium | reverse complement strand
TTCATCGCGCAATACTCGTGACTTCAGTCGTGAGATACGCGCGCAAGATGACACTCGTCTTCATCGTGAGTACAATCTCGCGATGAAGAATAAACGCCTCCGGCGGATCGCAGACGTGCGCAGTGGAAAGCGCTTACGCGCCGCGCAAAGTGCGATGTATGTCCCACGAGAATTCTGTGTCATAGATTAAAACATTGAAATTCCGGTCATGTAGATCCGCGTCAGCACGAATGCGACCGCCTCCGGAGAGTCCGCGCAGTCCTCCGACGTCCACTTATGCAGAATGCCGACCAGCCCGCCAAGAGCGTAGGCATGAATATAAGAACTTACCTGACGTTCCGCCGGAGTCGATTTCTGACTGCTGAGCAGTCTCTCCACATACCCGTGGAACCTGCCGAGCGCTTTCTCAATAAAACGTACTGTCGTAAGCGTTCGGAACCTGCGAATCAGATAATTACTGTTTTTGACATACCGGCATAGGGTGGAAAAAAACTTCCGGGTGACCTGTGCATCGTTTTTACCAAAGTTATCGTACTCTCTCAGTATATCAAAAATCCCGTCCAGCATTCTGTCCTCATATGTTTCAATCAAATCATACATATCGGCAAAGTGGTTGTAAAATGTACTTCGTGTCACGCCCGCCCGCTTTGCGACCTCTATAGCTGTGATTTTCTCGGGTTCCTTATTTCTGCATAAGAGCTCAAATGCCGTCATCAGATCTTCATCTGTCTGCGCCCGCATAAAATCATCCTCCTGTACATCTCCAACGTACAAACGTGTTATATGATTCTACCACGCCCGGTCAGATTTGTAAAACCGAGGCTCTGACTGCAGAAGCTCAGATGAAATCGCGCTTGATCTTCCTCGTCGTCGTCTTCGGGAAAGGCTCGTCTCTCATCACGACATCGATGATGCGCCTGTAAGCCGGCTGCTTCTTATTATATTTGTCCACTTCCTTCCGGATCTTTTCCCTGATAACATCCGGACTCATCTTTTTCGTCTCGGTCTCATCCGGATAGACGTGAGCAATGAGGCCCTGGGGCTGTCCCATCACAACGACCTCACCGATGAGCGGGATTTTATACAGGTCATTTTCGAGTTCTTCCGGGGAGACATTTTCACCATTTGCAAGAATAATAAGATTCTTCTTGCGGCCTGTTATGTACAGGAAACCGTTCTCATCAAATCGCCCGAGATCTCCGGTGTGCATCCATCCGTCCTTCAGGGCTTCCGCCGTCTCCTCGGGCATCTTGTAGTAGCCCTTCATGACAATATCGCCCCTGACCAGGATCTCGCCGTCCTCGATTTTCACCTCTGTGTTATCTATTGGGCGGCCGACCGAACCGTCCGCAATGCCTCTCTCGCCGTTGAACGCGATGACCGGAGACGTCTCCGTCATTCCGTAGCCCTGCCAGATCGTGATTCCGTATTTGCGGAATTCCGTGACGTACATAGGATCAAGATACGCGCCGCCGACAATAATGTGATTCAGCCGCTTCCCGAACACCTCGCGGCCCACCAGTCTCTTAGGGATGAGCCGGTTCACAGTCTTGAGCTTCTTGTAGATTGTCTCCACCATGAGCGGGACCATCAGAATGACCTGCGGCTCAAATGTCTTCAGGTTCTTCATAAGGTGGCCGACACTGTCGTTGATGCAGGTGTTGACGCCGAGCTTGATTGCCGTCAGCACGTCGACAGACAGGCAGAACGCGTGGTGAATCGGAAGCACGGAGAACAGCACTGTTCCCGGCTCCGTATGGTAAAAGAGGTTCGTGACTTCTGCGCCGAGGTTGCCCTGGGTCAGCATAATGGCCTTGGACACGCCCGTCGTACCCGAAGAGAACATGATCGTGCAGACTGCATCTTCCGCGCCCTTTTCCGTATTGACGGCCTGCGGTTCTTCCGCGCCCTTTTCCATATAAGCGCCCCAGGTCGCATCTGCACCGGGCAGTACATCATTTCCGAGAACAATGACTTTGGCCAGCTGCGGGCATTCGGCTTTAGCCCGCGCGATGAGGTCCTTTTTCGAGCTCTCGATGAACGCACAGGTCACGTCGGCCTGATTCAGCTGCCATATGAGGTTGTCATCCGGAAGAGACGCGTCGAGCGGGACCGCAACGCATTCCCCCGTGATCACGCTCAGATATGTGACGACCCACGGGTAAGAATTCTTGCCGGCGATGGCAATGTGGGCTTTTGCAAATCCATCCCTGCCAAGCGCTCCTCTCATCTTCCTAAGATCCTCGCCCAGCGCGCGGTACGTCTTATTTACCACTCCGTCCTTTGTCGGGAAGCTGAAGGATTTTAGTTCACTGTATTTTTCTATGCTTTCAAATATGATTTCTCTTATTGTCATTGCTGCTCCTCTTTATCTCAGTGGGGAGAGACATCCGCTTCTACAAGCAGTGAGCAAATCAATCTCCTGCGCGTACGAGTGGCATGCCCCCGTTCCAAGGCTAATCTGCAGTTCGCTAATGTATACATTGGAAGACTACCAGATAAAAAAGAGCAAAACAATAGCCCCGAATGCCTTTTGGACATTCGGGGCTCAATCGTCCATTTAACAGAGAGGATTAAGACACCCACTTCTGCAAGCGGTAAGTATTACTGGTAGCGCTCGTCGATAACGCGCTTCGACTTCTTCTCGCTTCTCGGCAGGAGTCCGTTCTCGACGATCTTGACAATCGGCGTGAAGCCGATAGCTGCCTTTGTCTTCCGGGCAATCCTCTTTCCGAGATCCTCGAAGTCCACGCTGCCGTCGACCGCCTCGACGTAGAGACGCATCGTATCTCGTCCCTCGAAGTGGGAGATGCGGATCTGATACTCGCTGGAAGCACCCTCGCACTTCGCGATGACTTCCTCGATCTGAGCCGGGAATACATTGACGCCTTTAATCTTCATCATGTCGTCCGTGCGGCCCTTGATGATGTCAATGCGCGGATACGTTCTGCCGCATGCGCACTCGCCGGGGATGATGCGGGACAGGTCATGTGTGCGGTAGCGAATGAGCGGAGCTCCTTCCTTAACAAGCGTCGTGATGACGATCTCGCCCCACTCGCCGTCCGGCAGGTTCTCTCCGGTCTGCGGATCGATGATCTCGAGGTAAATATAGTCGTCCCAGATATGCATGTACTCGGAATCCGGGCAGTTGATGCCGATACCCGGTCCGTAGATTTCTGTCAGACCGTAGATATCGTACAGCTCGATGCCGAGAATTCCCTGGATACGCTCACGCATCGCTTTGCCCCATCTCTCGGAACCGATGACACCTTTCTTCAGATGGATTTTATCCCGGATGCCCCGCTTTTCGATCTCCTCTGCAAGGAGCAGCGCATAGGAGGATGTGGAGCAGAGGACGGTGGACTTGAGGTCCATCATCATTTGCAGCTGCTTCTCTGTGTTGCCGGGGCCCATCGGAATCGCCATCGCGCCGAGCTTCTCGCAGCCGTTCTGGAAACCGATACCCGCGGTCCAGAGACCGTAGCCCGGAGTGATGTGGATGCGATCCTTGTTCGTGATGCCCGCTGTCTCATAGCAGCGCTTGAACATCTCGCCCCAGTCGTCGACATCCTTGGCTGTATACGGGATGATGACCGGGAGGCCTGTGGTGCCCGATGAAGAGTGGATTCTGACGATTTCCTCCTCCGGAGCTGTCATAAGGCCGAGCGGATACGCATCGCGAAGGTCTGCTTTCTCAGAAAATGGAAGTTTTTCGAACTCTTCGGCATTTGCAACACTCGTGACACCGGCTTCCTCGAGCTTCTTTCCGTAGAAGCTGCCTGCGGATACAAGCGCCTTGATGCGGTCGTTGACCTGAGCCAGCTGCTTTTCACTGATTTTCATAATTTTCTCCTTATTTATATCTGCCGACGCCTTAGCGGCATCCGGCAGTTCTTCTTTTGTAACATCTAAGACAGGCTGTTCCTGTATTTCGATACCGGCAGCAAACATCCATCTTCGTGAGAAAAGCATTGCTGGTCCGACCGAGAGAGAGGTGACGGCAAGCCGCCCCTCTACCGGCGTCACCGCCTACATCTCGCGTTTCACGCTCGATGTCGGGCGTGCGCCAAAGTGCCTTCCTTTCGTGCCAGCACGAATCAGGCACCTTGGCTTGACGCCAGCGCAAATGCGTAAGCATTTTTATAGCTCGCAGGGCAGGACCTGCGCTTTTCGACGAAGATGATGTTTGAGCCGGATCTCGGAACTTCGTTACAGCCTGTCTGAGCTGTTACCTTCCTTTTTATGAAGCGGGATACTATCATTCAGGCCAGCGCAAAGGCCTTCCTGTTAAGGTCGAGGAACTTCTCCTTGATGACCTTGCCCATGACCCTCAAAATGTCATCCTCGGTCAGACCGAGCGCGCCCGTCCTCACAGCCGCGCCGAGCAGCACGACGTTGAGGACTCTGGGATTGCCGAGCGCTGCCGCTGCCGAGTCACCGTCGACCTGCATGAGATGTCCGTCCGCGACTCTCTTCTGCAGATACTCGAGCATAGGGCCGGCATCGTAGCCGGAGCCGGTCAAAGTTGCCGTCGTCGGCTTGACCGCGCGGGTGTTGGTGATCACGAATCCGTCCTCCTTAAGGAACGGCAGCATTCGGACTGCCTCGCCCGGTTCAAAAGCAAGAATCAGATCAGCCTCCCCTGTCCCGATCATCGGAGCGTACATGGCTTCACCGTCGCTGATGCGGATATTTGAAAATACATTTCCGCCGCGCTGCGCCATACCTATGGTCTCCGCGCTCATGACCTCAAATCCTTTTTCCATGGCCGCTGCCGCCAGAAGCTTGGAGGCGAGAACCGTCCCCTGTCCGCCGACGCCGCACAGAACAATATTCTTAATCATGGACTTCACCTCCAATCGCTCCGACCGGACAGATCTGCGCACACAGACCGCAGCCTGTGCAGAGCGAGTCGTCAATGCATACAAATCCATCGTTTATGACTATGCCCGGACATCCGATCTCACGGATGCATTTGCGGCAGCCGATGCACTTTTCGGGATCGATGGCAGCCTTTCCCTTTGGCTTCGTGATGGCCACGCACGGAGATTTGAAGATAATCGCTTTGACACCCGGGATCTCCTGGGCACGCTTTACAGTATCCACTGCCTTCTCCAGATCCAGCGGATCCACCGTCTCGACAAATTCAAGTCCAATGCCGCGGAGCACAGCCTCGATGCTGACCTTAGCCACGACCTCGCCCATCATCGTCCTTCCGGTTCCCGGATGCGGCTGGTGGCCGGTCATCGCTGTCGTCGAGTTGTCGAGAATGCACACGGTCATCTCCGCCTGATTGTAGACGGCATTGATGATGCCGGTGATGGCCGACGCGAAGAACGTCGAGTCGCCGACGAATGCAAATGCCTTCGTATCCGGCTCTATCCTGTACACTCCCTGCGCAATATTGATGCCCGCGCCCATGCAGAGGCAGGTGTCGCACATATCGAGCGGCATTGCATTGCCGAGTGTATAGCAGCCGATATCGCCGCAGAAAATCGTCTTCTGCCGTCTCATGGCCACCTTGACCGCATAGAAGGAAGCGCGGTGCGGGCAGCCGGCACAGAGGACAGGCGGGCGGATAGGGATGGCGGGCGGCTCCGGAGCTTCATTTGCAGCCTGCGAACTACTATCGGATACGTTTTTCGGTTCTGCAAGGAAACTGTACACATACTGTTTGACAAGGTCGAGAGAGTTCTCGCCTGCATTTGCCGTATCATGGGTGAGCTTGCCCCGGATCTTCACATTAAGACCATACTTGCCGCAGATATAAGTGAGCTCGCGCTCAATGACCGGGTCGAGCTCCTCTAAGCACAGGACCTCGTCAAGGCCGGTCAGGAATTCCACTGCAAGCTTCTCCGGGAATGGGTGCGGAGTCGCCACTTTGAGGACTCTGGCATCCGTGCGGCCATGCAGCGCTTCCATGGCAAGCGCAAAGCTGATGCCGCCGGCAGCGATGCCCTTCTTTTGAGCTGTGCCGGACTGATCAGCCGATGCAGTGTCTGCCGCGCCTTTATCTGCATCGCCATTTAGAATCGTATTGCGCGGGTATGCCGAAAAGACATCTTTCAGCTGTTCATTTCTGGCTTCGATTTTCTTATGATTGGCATTCGAAAGTCGCGGGAAAATGACCCACCTCTTTGAATCCTTGATGAAGCCTTCCGGCGAATTCTTCTTATACTCATCCGCATCTTTAATGTTGATCGACGCGTACGCATGGCATATGCGGGTCGTCGGTCTGAAGAATACCGGCGTTCCGTATTCCTCCGAGTACGCGAACGCATCCTGGATCATATCGTACGCTTCCTGTACGGATGTCGGGTCAAAGCACGGGAGCTTTGAAAAGTAAGCAAAATGTCTGGTGTCCTGCTCGGTCTGGGACGAGATTGGCCCGGGATCGTCGGCAACCATAATGACCATTCCGCCTTTTACGCCGATGTACTCAAGAGACATCAGCGGGTCGGAGGCAACATTGAGTCCGACCTGCTTCATGGTAACCATCGTGCGGGCTCCGGCGTAGGCTGCGCCCGCCGCAACTTCCATGGCGGACTTCTCGTTGACCGACCACTCGACGTACAGACCTTCCGGCTTATATTTTGCTGTGTTCTCTAAAGTTTCCGTTGAGGGCGTACCCGGGTATCCCGCAACAAGGTCAACGCCTGCGGCGATCGCGCCGAGCGCGATGGCGGCGTTTCCCATTAAAAATTCACTGTGCATGGTTTGCTCCTGTCTCACTTTCAATTAGCAGCATAGGACTAAAGTCAGCATAGGTGGCATCTGCCAACCCGAACCTTCACGCTCTATTCTCTTGAAATGCCGCCGAGGATAATTTTATCACTCTAAAGCATTAAAATCAACAGCTTCTATGCGACACTTGGTGCGGGATTCGGTTCAGCGTCTGCTGACATAATTCCAAAAAGTATCCCTCCGGACACAGCCATGTCCGAAGGGATACTCCACTTTGAATTTATTCTATTTCACTCGAACAGATCCCACACCTTCTTGGAATCAAACGTCACCGACGTGACCCCGAGAGCTTCAATCTGGTAGAGAGCGTTGGCGGCCATGTGCTCCGCCGCCTGTTCGAGATCGCGGATTCCAGTCGTGTTTGCAAACACATCCACGACCGCGTCGAGCCCGTCGTCCGTCACAAGGCACTCGTCCTCGCGAATCCCCATCCGTTTCAAGACCTTGGGAAGCGCAAATCTCTTGAAAATGATCTTCTTCTCGAGCGGCGTATAATCCGGCAGTTCGATCACTGCAAATCTCGACATGAGCGGAGCCGAGATCTGATCCTTGTCATTGGCCGTCGCGATCGGGTAGACGCCGGAGGTCGGAATATTGCACTCGATATAATTGTCAGTAAAGCCCAGATTGTCGAGCAGTGTGAGCAGAACGTCTGCCGGATTGCCGTTGCCCTTTCCGGCGGCTGCCTTATCGAGCTCGTTGATGATAAAGACGAGGTTCGACTCACCGGCAGCCGCGAAAGCTTCCATGATAATGCCGGGTTTTGCGTTCGAATAAATGCGGGAGCTGCCTGTCAGCTGCTCAGGGTCATTGATCGAGCTCATATCGAGCGTCGTCCACGGGAGCTTCAGAATGCGGGCGACCGCGTAGGCGATCTGAGACTTGCCGGTACCGGCCGGGCCGATGAGCAGCAGACCGTAAGCCGGCAGCGTGTGCGTGCGGTTGATCTGAATAATCGTCTCGATAATGCGCTGCTTGACCCTCTCCATGCCATAGAGCTCCTCGTCGAGGATCCGGCGTGCTTCTATCGGATCAATGGCCTCGAAATAATTGCTCTTCCACTGAATATTCATCATGATGGACAGAGCTCTCTGGGCATGCCTTCTCTCTTCCTGGGAAACCTCGCCGGACCTTGCGACCGCCAGATTGCGGCGTGCCCAGAGGCGGATCTGATTCGGAAGGGTCTTACCTGCGCACATCATAAAATCCGTGATGGATTGAAGGCTGGTCAGCTTCATTCCGTCCCCGGTCTCCTCCGCGTCGTCATCCTCCACATCATCTTCCGGGGTGCTGCTGGCAAGGAGCCTCTCGATCATGAACTGCAGGAATCCGTCCTCCGCGGACAACTTTGTCCCGCCGCCGAAAGCGATCTCACGAATGCGGTATACGGCATATCCTTCCTCTGTGTTCCTGCCGGAGAGCCTGACGCTGATATGGTTCTCCCCCAGCCATTGAAGGAGGCTGACAAATCTGGCGTCGATCCGCAGAATATCCGCGCTGATGGTCCCGTCTTTTTCATCAAATTCAAATGATGTCCGTTTTATCGGATTCGTGAACACTCCGACAGAATGGTGCTTCCATTCTTTCTCCCTGTTGGACAGCACCATCATGGGCTGCTCCGGGCTGGCTTTATGTACGTTCGAGCGGAACACCGTGTAGGTGCACTCCGCCTTGTTCTTTATATCTGGCTGGCTGCTGAAATCAAATACCGGCATGGCGCCTCCTTTAGTTGGTGCAGTATACTTCCAGTTTATTGTTGCAGTACAAATCTCCTGCTATATAATCGTATAAATTCAAGTCTCGCACAATCATACCACAACCGCCCAGTGCTGCGATACCCACTTTTCTTTTACTTTACAGACTTTAGATGTATAATGGTAACAGTTCAGACAGGCTGTCAGTATTTTGCGTCGGATTCCTGACCTTCGTTGCAGCCAGTCCGAACAGTTAGGTATTATGAACCTCCACCCCCATGCGGTGCTGAACCGCGTCCTATGGAGGTGGTATCAAAGCCCTTCCGGGTCTTTTGATATTTGACCGTCGTGCCGGTTTCCCCTTTCGGACCGCTTGCGGCCGGCCGTACGCATGCGGGACCGTCCATTGGCCCCCTATCCGTCGGGATCTTGCACAGCCCTCCCTCCGGAATACCTGTGATG
>JAFWIM010000211.1 GCA_017514845.1 Lachnospiraceae bacterium | reverse complement strand
GTTCCTTTTACCGGGATCAGGAAATTAAGCGGTATGGAAGATATTTCTAATTCTGCGAGCAGGAGTGCCATGTCGATGCGGTCCTGCCAGGTCTCGCCCATACCGAGGATGCCTCCGCTGCACACGGTGAGTCCGACGGCTTTTGCCCGTCGGATCTCTTCTTTTTTGTCCGCGTAGGTGTGCGTCGTGCAGATCTCCGGGAAGTATCGCTCCGATGTCTCCACGTTAGTGTGATACATGGTGACTCCGGCATCTTTGAGGCGCCGCAGGTCTTCTTCGGTCATCAGGCCATGGGAAGCGCAGAGAATCATATCGGGACATGCCGCATGCATAGCCTTGTAGGCGTCTATTGCCCGCTCGAGGTCCGCGCCTTTGAGGGTCCTTCCGGCTGTAACAATTGAGTAGCGGTCTACTCCTTTGGCAGCTGTTTTCATACAATCAGCGACAAATTCATCAGTCGCGAGGAATGCATACTCATCACAGTGTGTACTGTGATGAGCGGATTGGGCACAGAATTTACAGTTCTCACTGCATCTGCCTCCGCGTCCGTTTATGATGCTGCATAAGTCCGCGCGATTTCCGCAGAGCTCTTTTCGGATATAGTCCGCGCCCTGGCAGAGTTCTGAGAGATCTGCAGTGATAAGTCTTGTGAGGTCATCCTCTGCTGTGAGCCGCCTTCCGGCGATGATTTCTTTTGCGAGCTGTAACATGGGAAGTCCTTTTGATAATTGTAAACTTGAGTCGAATATAAGTTTACAATGAGCTCTGGGAAATGTCAATGGCAAATTTGGAATGGTTGACAATAGTCCGTAAGAATCAACACACTTAGATGACTCAACAGGAATACAATCTTTACTGCTAAAGTGAAAAAATATTGATTAGATGTTATACTTGACTGGGGACAGTGGCGAATCGCAAACGTTCAGCAGGAGAATTGCTTTATAGCCTGTGCTGTTTGGCAAGAACGCTTAGGCATTTTTGATATTAAAATGTGTGATGGAGGAAGTACTATGGAACGCAAGAAATCTTTGATAGCAGTACCGATTGGCGATCCGGCGGGTGTAGGTCCGGAAATAGTTGCAAAGGCATGTGCGCTGGCAAATGTAAATGAGGCGGCAGACGTCATCGTCATCGGTGACCGGCAGGTCATGGAGAATGCAATCGGCATCGTCAAAGCACCGCTTGAGATCAATATTGTGGAAAGGCCTGCCGACGGCGATTATCGCCCGGGCATCCTGAACCTGATCGACCTTGACAACATTGATCAGACACAGTTTTCCTACGGAGTGGTGCAGGCAATGTGCGGCGAGGCTGCATTTGCATATATCAAAAAGAGCATCGAGCTCGCAATGAGCGGTGAGGTGGATGCCGTCGCGACGACTCCGATCAACAAGGAAGCCCTTCATGCGGCAAATATCCCATTCATCGGCCACACGGAAATCTTCGGTGAGCTCACGGGCACACCGGATCCGCTCACTATGTTCGAGACCAACGGTCTTAGAGTGTTCTTCCTCACCCGCCATAAGTCACTGCGCGATATGCTGGATGACATTACGAAAGATAACATTAAGGCCTGCGTGAAAGAAAGTCTTGCAGCCCTTAAGCGCCTCGGCGTTACCGAGGGCAAGATGGCGATAGCAGGTCTCAATCCGCACTGCGGAGAGCACGGCCTGTTCGGCTGGGAGGAAGTCAATGAGATCATGCCGGCGGTGGAGGAACTCCAAGCGGAAGGCTATCCGGTCGTCGGACCGATCGGCGCTGATTCCGTTTTTCATCAGGCAGCGATCGGACGCTACAACAGCGTACTCTCCCTCTATCATGATCAGGGACATATCGCGACGAAGACGCTCGATTTTGACCGCACGATCTCCATCACGAACGGCATGCCGATCCTGCGCACGTCTGTGGATCACGGCACTGCGTTCGATATTGCCGGCAAGGGCATTGTCAGCGAGATCAGCATGGCGGAGGCCATTTTGCTTGCAGCCAAGTACGCGCCGTTTTTCGCAAGAGAATAATAGTGTTGCATTTCAATCATTTTTGTATATCAAGGACGCTGAGGCGTCCTTGATTTTGCTGTGACAATTGAAAACTCAACACATAAAAATGAACTGTCGACCCAATCGACAGTTCAAAAGAGAAAAATCAAGCTTATTGCAGCGCAAAGTATGTGAAACGCCGCATCGCCAGTGCTTGAACGGTTTCCCGTCAGCCGGATGTATATGACTCATTCTGGAAACTTGATACGTGATTATATCTGTCATAAATGATGACGGGGGTGCCGACATCTACCATCCCGAAGAGCTGAGCCATCTTGGCAGGAGGAGTGTTGATGCATCCGTGGCTTCCGTTAGACAGCCAGATGCTTCCGCCGTAATCGGAACGCCATGCACTGTCGTGAATATGGATACCGCTGCTGTGTATGTTGAGGACGTAATCCGCATGAGATTCACCGTAACTGCCGCGCATAGTGTGATCGGTCGACTTGTATTGGACATGGACTACCATGGTCGGAGTCGCCCGGCTTGGGGTGGCAGTGCCGGAAACGATGTCTGTCTCTAATGCAAGCGATCCGTCTCTGTAATACCACAGATGCTGTTCATCCAGACTGATTTCAATGTAGGTCGAACCGAAATCCGCCCTCTCGGAATCGCGCGTTGCCGCAAGCTGGTTCCACGACAGGGAAATTGTCTGTGAGACAGAATTATAGAGGGCGTCCTCAATGATGGCTTTTGATTGACTGACATTCATTGAATATCCGTAATTGTCATAAGCGCTGCCTCCGACATTTACGACATCTCCCCGAGTAGTGCGGAATGAGCGTGTGGTGCGGAAGGTGTTATATGTAGCTGCCAGCTGCTTTGTGTAAGCTAAAATGTCGTCTTCCTCAAAAATGACCGTGCCATTTGTATAGCTCATCCAGGGAAGGAACGTGTTTTTATCCAGAGTCACATAGGTGCCTCCTTCCATGTTCAGTGACAGTACTGTCTTCTGAGCTTTATCGAGGAGGGAAAACGTCCCTGCAAGATCCGGATCATCTTCATATAAAGAAGCTTTTTTATAACAGCCCTGTTTGTCGAGATCGATTGAATATGCGCCTTCCTCTACTGCCTCTTTTATGCAGGCAAATGTCTTCTCCTCATCCAGCCGATTGCCGTCGTCTGCCGGCACCAGTACATATCCGCTTGCCAGCTTGTCGATGCGTGCATCCCGTGGATCTCTGATGAGAGGGCTGCTCATGCAGGAAAGCTCATGTATTATCTGTGTGAGCTTTGCTTCATCGTAGACAATGGCAGAATCCACAGACTGCGGAGTCGGATTAAAGCTCGCCCAGAGCCATGTCCAGAGATTCTGTGATCTGATCATCTCTTCGAAGGTCGGATTCAGCACATAGTGAAAGTCAAAGTCATCGTAGGAAATCCGCTCGACAGCGTCTCCGAGTTCATGGATGAACAGGAAGCGGCCGGAATTGATCCGGCGCCATTCTTCATTTGCCTCCTCGGCGGTCATTCCTCCGTAATTGACGTCGTTTATAATGGTATTGGGCAGGAGCCTGTCGCCCCACATCTTGTATCCGTGATTAAAGTAGATGCCTATGCCTGCAAGCAGCAGCCATCCCAGAACTAATAGAATGCGCAGCGCAATGGCGCGCTTTTGTCCGCTATTTCTCCCCATTATCATTGCCTCCCGAAGTATTATTATACTTTTAACGGCGCTTTACGTCAATTTGGGACAGCAATGAAATGTCAGTCATGAAGACTAGATAATCATCCCGCCGGCAGCAGGATCTGAAGTGTGAATAACCCGCCTGCGGTGGAAAACTCCATATGACCTCCGTACTTTTCTGCGAGGTAGCGGATACTCTTCATACCGAAGCCGTGATTTGCTGCATCGTCCTTGTGCGTCTTTGGCAGTTCATCTGAGATGAGCTTTTCACCTGTATATGGGTTGGCAATCTGGATACCTATGAACATATTTTTTTGCTCGATGCGCATGCTGATCGCCCGCATGGATGGATCCCTCAGCGTTTCGACATATTCAATCGCGTTGTCGATCGCATTTCCAAGGATTGCGTAGAGGTCCGGAAGACGAATGAATGAGAGATTCACATCATCGACAGAACAGCGGAAAACGATGTTTTTTTCCTGACAAAACAAACCTTTTTCAGCCAGGATCGTGTTCAGGGCTTCATTGTCTGTGTAGACGAGAGACTGGTAGAAGTTGATACTGCGCTCAGCTTCTTTTATATAGTCAGAGCGGTCTTGCTCTCCGGCTTTTTCCAGAGCCTTGAGCTGATGCTTTAAGTCATGGCACTTTCGGTTAATAATTGCTATGTGTTCCTTGGACAGTTCATAGTATTTCTCGCTGCTGCGCAGCATATTTTCTAGAACAGTTTTTTCGCGGACGCGGACAATACCGGCGATGAAGCTGTATTGGATGATAAGGAGGAAGATGCAGACAAGTTCACCGGACAGCCAGGCGAGACTGTCAAAAAAAGAAACCCTTGATTCGAAGGCCCCCTGATAGAAAAAGAGACAGATCAGAATAAAAACAAATAACAGGAGGAGAGCCAGAAACATAGGATGCGAATCCTCCATAAGCTTTCCGCCTGCCGAATTAAGAATCTTTTTAAAACATAACGCGATAAGGAAAGAGAGCAGAGCAGTCAGGAGGACGGCTCCCGCAATATACAGCGGAAGAGCTGTGCGGAGCCATGGACAGCTCACCCTTGCAATATAACAGTGATAGATACAATAGACAATATTCTGGCTCATGAAAGCCGCTATATTAAAGAAAAGCGCGTCGCATCGGGTGATTACAAAGCAGAAGCGTGCGTAAAAATAGGCCGACAGCGCGAGAAGAGTGTACCATAGCGCACTTAGTGACCGAAATCGCGGAGCTTCCTTATCGAGAAAAATAGGGAAGAACAGAAGAGATATTAGTGTGAGCAGTAGAAAGCCGAGGGCTGCCCGCTTGAAAAACTCCCTTTTTTTCTGCGCAAATGGCAGAAGAAACACCAATAGCAATGTCAGTAGCTCCATCGGAAAGCGCAGTTCTTCAAAAACATAAGTTGCCAGCATCTAGAAACCTCCCATGTAGCGTGTGAAAGCTGACAGGAACTGTGTTCTGTATCGTCTGCTCACGGGCACTCTGTCACCATCAACGAGAACATCTGCCCCGTCAAGCCCTTTTACGTGGGAGAGATTCACAAGAAAACTTTCTCCCGCACGGGCAAAATGATAGGGAAGCAGAGTTCCTGATGCATCGGACAGCTTGCCGCGAACTTTAAGACATTCGTTTTTGGTGTGATAATAGAGATAATGCTGGCGGGACTCCACATAGAGGATCTGTGAAGCGTTTCGCGTCAGTTTGCCCTCTGTTGTCTGAAGGAGGATTGGGGCATCGGAATTGCGCAGGATGTAGCGCTCGGCTTTTTTCATTTTCAGACAGAAATCCGGATAGGATACAGGCTTCAGCATGTAATCCATAGCTTCGACTGAGTAGGCTTCAATTGCGTACTGGGGCATTTTCGTGACAAACATAAGAGTCACATTAGGGTCTTTTTCCCGGAGAATTTTAGCTGCGTTAATACCGGAAAGCCCGGGCATATCGATATCCAGGATGATAAAATCAAAAGTGTAGTGATAATTTTCAAGAAAATCTTTGGCATCTTCGTAGCACGTGGTCTCATATTCTGTCTTCGTCTCGGCAAAATACTTTGTCAGGCATTCGAGAAGCTGTACACGGTCAACAGGGCTGTCATCTACGATGGCGATCCGCATAGCTTTTCCTCCGTTGCATAATTATGTGGGATAAGAAGTTACATAATATTTTAACAAGGGAATGTTGGTAAGGCAACAGGAACCGATTTTGACAGGTGAGGTGCCGGATGTGCCACCTGTCTTTTTAATGTTTTGGCTTCATGCTATCTTTTGAGTACAGGGAACTGAAAAGATAGTCATAGGTGAGTTGTTTAAGGGAGGTTTAAGAAAGATGACGAAAGAAGAACGCAAACTTCAGAGATACCGGATGTATGACGGAAAGAGGATCAAGCGCCCGTCCCGGGTGGGGATGGTAATCGTGTCGATCCTTCTGGTCATCAATCTGGCAGCAGCATTTATCATTTCCGGATTCAGGAGCTATTTCGGTGTAGTTGACAATATTGTCTTTACGAAAGCGCCATCCGGAAGTGATGTGGATGATATTACGGAGCAGGCCAAAGCAATAACGATGCAGGAAGCGGAGGAAGGCATTGTCCTTCTTTCAAATAAAGAAGAAACGCTTCCTCTTGATAACGGAACAGCGATTAACGTTTTTGGAAGAGGCAGTTACTATTCGACATTCGGCGGAACTGGTTCGGGTTCCGGTGGAACGAACTACATCAGTCTTTATGATGGCCTTCGGGAAGCGGGATTCAGCCTCAATGAGGATCTTGTCAATTTCTACAGTGAGCACGCCAGGGAGGCTCAGAGCATGGGTCTCGTTGGAACAGATTTCGGTCTCTATGAAAATCCTGCTTCGGATCTTGATGACAGCCTGATTGCAGGAGCGAAGAAATTCTCTGATGTCGCCGTGTATGTTGTTTCAAGAGTCGGCGGTGAGGGCGACGACCTCCCGATGGATACATCCGCTTATTACGGCGGCTCGGCGGATCGCCATTATCTCGAGCTTAACGAGGCTGAGGAGAGCATGCTGAAGATGTTGGAAGATAACTTCGGCACCGTCATCGTAGTTCTCAACTCTACGAATGCGATGGAACTTGGGTTCCTCGAGGATGCAAATGTTGACGCCGCTATCTGGACGGAGTGCTTCGGCAGTGTGGGAACGGTCGCTCTTGGAAATATTCTGAACGGCAGCGTGAATCCATCGGGAAAAACGTCGGATACATTTGCATATGCAATGGAATCCAATCCCACATACTACAGTTTTGGCTCCTATGATTACACCAACGTGTTCTACAACAACGGAGGACTTGCAGCAGGTACAGGTGATGCGAAAGCCGGCGATGATGCATTCCACTATGTCAAGTACAATGAAGGCATCTATGTAGGATATCGTTTCTATGAGACAGCGGCAGCTGACGGCTTCATCGATTATGACAGCACAGTGCAGTTCCCGTTCGGTTACGGTTTGAGTTACACCAGTTTTGAACAGACTCTGGATGATGTGACATATGACGGTCAGACTGTGAAGGCAACAGTTACAGTCAAAAATACCGGAGACATGACGGGCAAGGACGTTGTAGAAATCTATTACAGCGCACCCTACACAAAAGGCGGAATCGAGAAGAGTGAAGTGGTCCTTGGCGGATTTGCCAAAACATCGGCACTTGAGCCAGGTGCTTCTGAGACAGTAAAAATCGAAATTGCAGCCGAAGATATGGCATCTTATGACTATGCAGGCATTAAGGCCGCAGGCGGCGGCTATGTTCTCGAAGCGGGAGAGTATGACATCCGTCTTCAGAGCGACAGCCATAATATGATTGATCACAAGGCAGTGACGGTCAATCAGGACGCAATCTATACAGATGACAAGGATGGCAAACGTCCGGGTGACGGAATCACAGCTGTGAATCTGTTCGATGATGTGACAAACGGAGAGGAGATCGTTTATCTTTCCCGCTCTGACTGGGCAGGAACGATGCCGACAGAGCGTGCTCCGTCTTCCCAGGAAGCCTCGGCAGCAATCGCAGAGAGGCTGCGAAAAGTAGATCTTGAACTGGAGGATGCATCTCCTGCGAATTGGAAAACTACGAATAATCATCTTACGCTTGCGGATATGAAGGGTCTTGACTACGATGATGAGAAGTGGGATCTCCTTCTTGATCAGGTGTCTAAGAGCGAGATGACCAACCTGATTGCCTCCGGCGGCTGGCAGACGGCAGCTGTCCCGAGTATCGGCAAAGCTCGTTATCTCGAGTGCGATGGCCCGAACGGTGTGAATAATCTGATGGCATCCATGTTTGCAGGAATCAAGGGCAATATGTATACCAACCAGGCAACGCTTGCCCAGACATGGAATGCGGATCTGGCTTATGAAAAAGGTCTTGTCTACGGACAGGAGGCAAAAGCTTACGGTGTGGCCGGACTTTACGGTCCTGCTGCAAATATCCACAGGAGCCCCTTCTCCGGCAGGAACTATGAGTACTATTCCGAGGATGGTTATCTGTCAGGAGTGATGGCCGAGCGCGAGTGTACCGGCATCAAGGAAGTAGGTGTTTACTGTTACCTGAAGCATTTCGCAGTCAATGACCAGGAGACCAACCGTGACCACGGCGGACTTGCGACATGGCTGAATGAGCAGGCGCTTCGCGAGATTTATCTGAAGGGGTTTGAGATTGCTGTCAAGGGAGGAAATACGACAGGCATCATGTCATCGTTCAACCGCATCGGGGCAGTGCCGACAGCTGAGAGCTCACCGCTCCTTTGCACAGTCCTGCGTGATGAGTGGGGATTTAGAGGCGCAGTTATCACAGACTGTGTCATGGCATGCACGACAGAGGAAATCAATCGCTCGACACTCGCAGGTAATGACTTCCAGCTGAGCTATGGCCTGATCAACAATCTTTCCGATGAGCTGACAGGATCGGTCTCCGGCCAGAAGGCTATGCGCCAGGCGGCGAAAAACATACTCTATATGACCGCAAACAGCGATGCTCCGGAGCTTTATAAAGCTCACATGACAACACTGGGCAAGATCCTTTGCACCGTTGGCCTGATTCTGCTTCTACTGTTTGGCCAGTACTACTTCCGTTACTTCAGGAAGCTGGCTAAATGGAAGAAGGGAAGCCCTGTGACTTCGATCTGATCGGTATGTGTATCTCAAAGACATTGTAAATAGGAAGGGGCTGCCGCACTAAGGCGCGCCATCACTATATAGGGCAGACGTTATTTGCAACTGTCTGTCCTATATAGTGGTGACACCGTCAATGCGACAGTCCCTCTTTCAGTGTTTCTTATTAGGATCAGCAAAATACATACCGGCGAAGCCTCTCCATCGCCTCCTCTACCCTGACTTTCGGCAGGGCCAGATTGACGCGCAGGCTCGTTGGACCGTTGAACATTGCCCCGTCCTGAAGTGCGACGCCGACCCTCCAGCACATTTCTTCAAGCTCCCTGAGGGTCTTCCCGTGATTCGCCAGCCACCGGCCGCAGTCCACGAAGAGCATGTAGGTGCCCTCGGGCTTCTGCACGGTCACACCATCGAAATTAGTGCTTATGTAATCCACCGCAAAATTCACATTTTCACTCAGCACATCCCGGAGCTCGTCCACCCAGACATAGCCTTCATCTGAATAAGCCCCTATCAGAGCGTGCATGGACAGGACGTTGATGCTGTTGTAATGGCACAGCGATGATTCCTTGCGCACGCGGTCTCTGAGGCGCGGGTCGTAGATGATGTGGTAGCTGCCGATAAGGCCGGCCAGATTGAAAGTTTTGGACGGAGCGTACAGGGCGACTGTGTTCATCCTTGCATAAGAGCTCACACTCTGGGACGGAATATGGCTGTGGCCGTTTAAAATGATGTCCGACCAGATCTCGTCGCTGATGACAGTCACATCATACTTCTCGAACAGGCGGTAGGCTTCGAGCAGCTCCCACTTTTCCCAGACTCTGCCGCACGGATTGTGGGGAGAGCAGAAGATGGCTGCATGTATGCGGTTATCCCGAATCTTTCGCTCCATATCCTCAAAGTTCATGCGCCATACGCCGCCCTCATCGATCTCGAGCGCGCTCAGCACAATGTTGTAGCCATTATTCTTCAGCGTCCCGGTGAAGCCGATGTAAGTCGGAGAGTGGACCAGCACGCTGTCGCCTCTCGAGCAGGTTACTCCGAGAGCACTGACCACTCCGCCGAGCACACCGTTCTCATAGCCTATGGCCTCTCTTGTGAGGCCGCTGACATTGTTCCGAATGCTGTGCCACTTTATGATAGAGTCATAGTACTCGTCCTTCGTCTCGAAGTAGCCGAAAGCCGGGTGCTCCGTTCTCTTGATTATCGCTTCCTGGATAGTATGGAGCACCGGGAAGTTCATATCCGCGACCCACATAGGGATCGCGTCAAAGCCCGGATCCGGGGCAGCAGGTGCAAATGCCGATGCGTCTCCAATCGCGTCCACTGCCAGCGCGTCGTGCCCGCGGCGGTCCATTATTGTAGTGAAATCATATCTCATAGGTGTAATCCTCGTGTGCAATCTGCTCATCCCGTGGCCGTTTGTCCGTGAGAGGAGCCCTTTAGGTTCATATAGTTCTTCTTGTCTGCAACCGATTCGCTCCCACTTGTGTCTGTCTTTGAGGAGTCAGTGCTTTCGACTTCTTCGACCATGCTCCCGGCTTCGCTTTCACTCGGACCGGATGCCGGCGAGGTGCCGGAACCACAACCGGGCAGGGTAAGAGCCATCGCCGCTGCAAGCATGAGTGCTGCTATTCGTCTTCTCATTAATCCTCCTTCTGGGAATCTAACTAAATCACAGTTGCGCGGCAGCGCCTTTGAACTTGAAATGCACTGCCATTTTTAATTCTACTATAGCGAAATGGAAAGTCAAGACGAGCGCATGGCGGGCAGGAGGTATGCGGTAAGCTTCGGGAAAATGACCTGAAGCAATAAGGCATAAGAATGGGGCTGGCGCATAAGACTGTGTCACCGCTATATATGGCAGACATTTGCAAATAACGTCTGCCATATATAGCGGTGGCGTGCCTTAATGCGACAGCCCCTGTTTATTTTTTGCCATTCTTGAATCAGGCTTTGGCGACCGGCAGTTTAATAATAGACGATGGCAGATCGCCGCTTATCTCGCCGCCGTCAGAGATTGTAAATCCCTCCGGTACGCTTGTGACCTTGCCCGTCATACCTTCGCGGTCCTCGATGAACAGCGAATATGATCCGTCTTCCCCGGTCACATATGTTTCAGTACCGTTTTTTGTAGTGACGGTGAATTCCGTTCCTGCTCCTGCAGTGGAGAGGAATGTGTAGTAGCCCGGATGCTTTTCCGTGTAGTCCTCGCCCACAAATGTCGTGACTATTTCTTCAAATGTCTCGGCGTTCGGGATAGAGCCGACTCTCCAGAAGCAGATTTTTCCGTTTCTGTCAATAATCAGTGTTGTCGGATATGTGGTTGTCTGAATGAAACCGAGGCTTTCGTTGTCACCGCCATAGGCAAGCGGGAAAGAAAGGTCATGCTTTTCACCGTATTCTATAACGGATTCCACGGTGTCAAGTGAGTCGACATCGATGGCGACCATGCTCATTTTATCCTGATATTTCTGATATACTGCATCCATCTCAGGGAATTCTTTTTCGCATGGTCCGCACCATGAGGCATAAAGAACGATCGCAGCCAGGTCTTTGTCTTGAAGGAGCGTATCCGGTGTGATCTTGACTCCGTCCGGTGTCTCTAATTCAAAGTCCGGAACATCCTCGCCAATATGGTCTTCAAACTGAGATGCGCTTTCGAGCATATTATTTAAAATCTTTTCCTGATTGACTCGAAGCCAGACAAACCCGGCAAGAATCAGAGCAGCGATGAGTCCGAAAATAACAAGGAATATCTTAAGCAGCAGCGGCATTTTCTTCTTTTTACTATTCTTCATTTTTAGTACCTATATCCTTCCTGATTTGGCTTGAATTTATCGATATAACTTATAATATTATCGTAATTATTGTCTTGTCACATGTATCCTGATTTTGCTTGTTACATTTATTTATACGTATATGCAGGGGAACAGGGACAAAAAGAATTGAGGAAATGTCGGCGTGTTTTATATTGCAATGGCAGGAAAAAACGGATATAATAAAACTAGAGGTTATGCAATTAGATTTTACAAAATACAATGTATCGTGGGAAAGTATCGCAGCTTGTACAAGAGTTAAGAGGAGAAAAAGATATGAAAGGTCTTGCTAAAGGAGCTATTGAAAAGTAGCCGGCGCATTCTCGTGTTTTTAAACGTGAGTTAGCCGGCTTGGATCTGCGATTGTTTCTTCATCCGT
>JAFWIM010000210.1 GCA_017514845.1 Lachnospiraceae bacterium | reverse complement strand
GATTGGGAAATGCGGCTCTGAGTCTGGCCTGCATATCAAAAATATCGAATTCCACTTTGTCTGTGAGAACTGCTGTCACGTAGTCGTCGCAGCCCTGCTTCAGTATCTCTTCGAGTGTATCCTCTATCACTCTTACCTCGTGAAGCGGTTCAAGGGGCAGGACACTGATAGACGGAGCGCTTCCTTTTTCTCGCAGTGTTATCATGACAACCCCCTTCTTCTGGCCGGCTTCACTCACAGAATAGGACATCGGAGTCCCGGAATAACGGAACCGGTCATCGCCGACGGTCATCGGTTTATGAATATGCCCGAGAGCGGCATAGTCGAAGGTCACAAGGACATCCGCTGAGATCTCATCAATATTGCCGACGGTCCTGATTTCTGACTCCATGCGCTCGATATCCTCGGCGGTCTTCCCCACCGGCAGGTAGAACTGATGGCTCACAAAAACATTGCGCTCATCAGGATCGATATTTTCCCGGGCGATCAATACATGCATCGCTTCATTATAGCTGAGGTTCCTGCCATCCGCGTCAGTCCCGGTGATCAGCTTTACCATGGAAGGCTTGACGAACGGGAGCAGATAAAAGTTCACCGGTCCGAACTCATCGGTCAGTGTCACTTTCTCAATATACTCATCCGGCATGACCGGAGGCTTTCCGATCATGAAGAGCTTTTGTTTTGCCAGTACCCGTCTGTAAGTGTCCACGCGCGGCGCGCTGTCATGATTTCCGCTGATGGTCATGACGGTGGATGTTGTTTCATTTGCAAGCTCAGCGATGAAATCATCGAAGACCTCGACCGCCTCCGCAGAGGGAACGGCCTTGTCGTAGATGTCGCCCGCGATGAGGATGACATCCGGAGCCTCCTCTTTCGCGTATTTAATAATCTGGTCAAAAACATACTTCTGGTCTTCCAGAAGGTCTCGGTTGTACAGCTTTAAACCGATATGCAGGTCTGACAGATGAAATATTTTCATGCTAGTGTCCTCTCATTTTGAAGGTGACTGCTAAAGACTTCTCGCGTTTCGTTTCGATGTATAAAGGTGAATACCTTATATATGCTGCTATTCTATGAGTATACCACAGAATGCTCTTCTATTGGCATAAAAAGCGAACTGTGAGGTGTGCCTGTCCAAACTGCAGCGTCATAAATTCGCACTGGCATAAATCTGCTTCCTGATGTATGATTAAGCCCGAAAATACATCAAAGGAAATACTTCTATGGAATTCAGTCTGATTTTATTCAACAAGTTGGTCGCCATGATGATCATGGCAATTGTCGGCTTCGCGCTGGTCAGGTTCAAGCTTCTTCGGGAGAGCGACACCCGTGTCATCTCCGTTCTGCTTGTCTATGTACTGCAGCCGTGCATGATAGCGCGCGCATTGCAGATAGAACTTACACCGGATCGCCTGCACGGATTTATATGCGGCACACTGCTTGCCGCTGCGACAATGCTTCTGTCAATGCTCTTGTCCAGGATTTTCATGAAACCGCTCGGTCTGGACGCGATCGACCGATCGACCATCATTTACGCCAATGTGGGCAACCTTCTGCTGCCTCTTGTCAGCATGGCACTCGGAGACGAGATGGTCTTCTACTGCAGTTCCTTCCAGATTCCGTTCAACGCACTCCTCTGGACCCACTGTTTCTCCATCATCAAGGGAGATCGAACCCTCAACGTAAGAAAGCTCCTACTGAACCCGAACCTGATTGCCCTCTATATCGGAATCTTTTTCCTTATTACCGGAATTACTGTTCCCTCTGTGATCGATGCGGCGGCCAAAGGTTTCAATGACATGGTCGCAGCCTCAACAATGCTGCTTGTCGGCATGGTCATCGCCGGAAAAAATATTAAGGCTGTATTCACATACAAAAAAGCCTACCTTATAGCTTTCGGAAGGCTCCTGGTGGTCCCTGTTCTTTCCATGCTTATACTATTCGCGACAGGATTTCTCACGCGTCACCCTGAGCTTCGGCCGGTCTTTATGGTCATTATACTCGGTTCAGGCGCGCCGTCCGGAAGCTCGATCGTCCAGATTGCCGTCCTGCATAATAAGGATGCCGCCAAAGCCGGTATCTATAACGTAATGACTACGCTTCTGTGTGTTGTCACAATGCCGGTCATCATCTTCCTGTTTCAGATGTTGTTCCCGGGGTAAGAAACCTTCCTCACGATCTATCTATGTACAAAACGCTCCGCATGGGAGCAGAACCGTCACCTGACATTCTGTTCCCATGCGGAGCGTTTCTTTTCATTTTATTTCTTATCCCTGCAACTGCTCAGTATGAATCGATGGAAAGCTGCCTCGATCTCGCTCTGATTTGAAATCGGCTTGCTGTAGAGCATATTATAGCGATATATTTTCGGGCTGACCCTGTAAAACTTGAGATTCGGGTGATTGATTATGCCCGATTCCGGCATAAAATTGACACCCGTGCCGTTGGCGACCATGTCCGCCGTCAGATAAAGGCCGTTTACCTCCGTGAAAGATACCGGCATAAACCCATATTCTTCGAACACATGCATAATCGTAATGTAATTTGCGCTCTGCCTTCGGGAAATTAAAAAATTCGAATCTGAAAAATTATCAAATACATCCTTCAGCGAAATCTCGTCCCCCGGATGCTCTTTGACAAATCTGTGCGCACTGTTGACCGCAAAGTAGTACGGTTCTTTTCTGAGAAGTTCCATCGATTTTTCCGTTTTCTCATAAGGGCTCACGGACATAAGGGCAAATGCGATCCTGCCGGCCTGAATATCCGGCTTCATGTAGATACTCTCGACCTGAGATACTTCAAAGTGCACACCCGGATACTTCTTCTCAAATATCGGCAGGTACTCTGCCATAAAACGGCTTCCCCACACAGAAGAGCTGCAGATCGTAATGCGCTCGGCTTTTTTGAGCTCAGCGATCTCATCGTAAAGTTTATTCCGTATGGCAACAATCTCACGGCAGGCTTCCACATACTTCTCCCCTGCGGGAGTAATCGTGACTCCATGACGCTGGCGAAGAAAAAGAGGTGTTCCGAGCTGTTTTTCTACTGTGGTCAGATAGTAGCTGAGCGATGACTGGGAGATAAAAAGTTTTTCGGCTGCCTTTGTGATATTGCGCTCATCCGCAATGGTGATGATGTACTGAAGATGCTTTACGTCCATTGTCTGTGCCTTTCATAGAACCTGCGGGTCGAGAAATCGAATTATTCGATTGCATAAACTAGTTTATGTATTGGCTTAATTTCTCAGTTAGTGGGAAAATATAGCTAAAGGGAAGCAGAACAATTTCCCATGGTGATACAGACATCGATTTTTTCAATGCCGGCTTAAGAATGATCCTACTCTGTATTATAAAATCTTAAAAATCAAAATGCAATCGTGCTGCCACATGCGGCGGCACCAAAGCTCACGAACCAGTACGACATTATAAAAAGACATTATTATACGGTCAGGAGGATACTCATGAAAAAGAAAATCTTAAGCGCACTGATGTGCACAATCATCGCGGCAGCAGCATTTACAGGATGCGGCGGTGCAGCTTCCGAGTCCACAGCAGCTCCCGCAGCAGATGCAAAGGAAGAGACAGCAGAATCGACAAATGACGCAGCCGAGGAAGGCGCTGAGACGACAGCTGACAGCCAGTTCACAGAAGATATCACGATCATCTGCCCGGTCAAGGCAGGCGGCGACACAGATCGCAATACAAGAACACTTGCTCAGGCTATGCAGAAGATCACAGGTGTCAACGTAGTAGTTAAGAACGTAGACGGCGGAGCAACAGTCATGGGCATGCAGGAATGCATCGACGCTCCGGCTGACGGCAATACACTGATCGTCAATGGTACAGATATGTTCGTTCCGTACATCCAGGGAACATCTGAAATCAATATCGATTCCTTCAAGACCATCGGTGTTCCGATCATCGACAACACAACAGTGCTCGCAGTCAACAAGGAATCCGGATGGAACACACTCGAGGACCTGCTTGCGGCTGACAAAGAATCTCCTAACACGATAGAGTACGGCGGAAAGATCGGTGCTTCCAACCAGATCTGCGGCATCGCAATGAATAAGGAATGGGGTTCCTCCTTCCGCTTCGTCGATGTAGGCAACAACGCAGCCAAAATGACAGCGCTTCTCGGCCTGCAGACAGACGTCATCAACATTTCCTACTCACTTGCAAATGACTATTTCTCCACCGGCGAATTCATCCCGCTCGTACTCCTCGGAACAGAGAAGAACGACCTGCTTCCGCAGGATGTCCCGCTCGCTTCTGACCTTGGCCTTACAAATGTTGACTTCTCCAAGTTCTTCTGGGTAGGCACAGGCCCGAATGTTCCGGATGAGAAAGTCGCAGCCCTCACAGAGGTCCTTGAAAAAGTCACTCAGGATCCGGAATTCATCGAAAGCATCGAGAGCAATTACCTGAATGTCGTCTTCATGGGCGGCGACGAGGCAAGAGACTACTGCAACAAGATGTACGAAGAGACACTTCTTCCCTACAAAGAAGCGTTCCTTGAGGCTCAGTAAACTAATCCAATATTTGCACAAATTTGATCCTTAAAGGAACTGTCGTACTGATGGGAAGCGGGGCTTAGCCTTTCGGCTGCCCCGCTTCTCAAAGTTTATGCATTTGCATCTGACGCAAAACACGGCAGTACATCAAAGGCAGGAGAAACACAATGAAAGAAAAACGTGGTGATATTTTTTCAGGGATCGCGATAGGTGTCCTTGCCGTCATCTATTACATCTACTCTTTTAAGATCCAGAAGACGAGCTCAGACGTCCTCGGATCAAGATTCTTCCCTCAGCTCGCAGCGATACTGCTCCTCATCCTCTCTGTGATCCTGATCATTCAGGCTCTCAGAAAAAAATCTGAGCCGGAAGAAGAAAGTTCAAAAAGCGAAAATACAAAGAAGATCAATCTGCCGCTCGTACTCACGACAATTGCACTCTTTGTCTACTACATTCTGGTACTCAATATCGGTTTTACGATCACATCCATCCTCTATCTTCTTTTTGAATGCTGGGTCCTCATGCCCGACAATATCAAAAAGAATAAGAAAATGCTTATCCTCGTCGTTCTGATATGTGTTGCCGTTCCGGTATTTCTCAACACCGTGTTCTACAACATATTCCACATTCAGCTCCCGGTCGGAGCCCTGTTCAGATAAAGAAAGGAGATTAAAATGCAGTTACTCGGTGGATTTGCTTCCATTGCCAGCCTTGAAACGCTCCTTCTTATGCTGGTGGGAACGTTCGGCGGCCTTATCATCGGAGCTCTGCCCGGGCTTTCGGCTTTCACAGCTCTGGCTATCATGCTCCCATTCACATTCGGAATGAACCCGATCAGCGGACTTTGTTTCCTCGTATCGGTCTATGTCGGAGGAAGTTCCGGCGGTCTCATCTCCGCCGTCCTTCTGGGCATTCCCGGAACTCCTTCCTCCATAGCGACCTGCTTCGACGGATATCCGATGGCAAAGCAGGGAAAATCCAAGACAGCTCTCAGCGCTGCCATCATCTCCTCCTTCGTCGGAGGCATCTTCGGAGCGATCGTCCTCTCCTTCATAGGTCCCTACATCGCGCAGTTCGCGCTCAAGCTGAGTTCCTATGACTACTTCGG